>JAGQND010000030.1 GCA_020428265.1 Candidatus Saccharimonadota bacterium
ACTGCAAAATTCTTAACATCAGCCGTTGCCACATGACCATTGGTAGCTATGAGACCATCAGAATTTACAAAAAACCCAGAGCCCGTACCACCAGATATCAAGTTTCCCATAAACAACTCGCCATCAAAGTTGATGTCCATAGCGTAGACATTATATATCTTCACAGCGGCTGGGCCATAAAGAGCAGCTATGCGGCCCGAGGCATCTATATCACCTTGTTCGCTAGCCGCCGAAGCAACCTTGGTATAAGTTAGCGTATCTAGCAAAGACGGACGCTTAACTGCTACTCGAGCGGCAGCAGCTGATACATTATTTAGCGCAGTCTTTTTGTTAAACGATATAGACTTTATAACGTCATTGTATTGCGGGTGAGTACCGGGTTTCGTCACAAAACCTTCAGCCACAACTATAGTCATAGGATGACCATTAACATCTGCTACATATAGCGAAAAACTACTCTTTAAGCTCTGGAACGGACCATCAGCTGTAGATGTTTGCCACACCGACGAAGTAAAAGTGACTCCACCAATTTTCGCAGCACCCGAATCCACCATACTAACGTTTCTCGTATTGATACCAGCATCTGTAAGGGCTGTCGCAAAAAGTTCAGTGACAGACTTACCCGCCTTTTGGTCTGGGTGGTAATTGATAGTTATAGCAGAACGGTCTGTTATAGTTTTGTCAGCATAAGGCGACACTTGTACTGATGTATAGGCCAGTTTTTCATTTAAGTCCTTAGATTGATACATCTTACCCGTATCACCATCTACAGCACTCACATAGTATTTATTTTTATCAAAATTAAGCGAAAATCCGTAACTAGACTCGACAGACGATACACTCGCATCTTTACCCTCTACAAAACTCAATATATAGTCGCGACTGCTATTGGCACCTATCATTAACTGGTCGCGGTACTGTATAAGCGTGCCACTTAGTAGCACAAAGCCCAAAACAGCTATGGCTAGAAGCCCAATATGCCGCTTGCGATACTTTTTAGCATGGTGCTTTTTTATAACAACCTGTTTGGCTGCATGAGTATTTTTGGGTTTTCGTTGTTTTAGTATCTTTTTTACCATAGTTCCACCACTTTTATCATAATTTTAGTTTAGCATAAACTTTAACGCCGACGTAAGAAATATACTGCTAGTGCAATAGAAAATAACAAGCTAACACCCATAATAACCACAAAAGCCAGTGGCTCATGTTGTCCAGGCAAGTCAACGTTCATACCATACGCACCGGCAATCATAGTTGGTACCGATATAGAAACAGTTATCACGGTCAGCAGACGAATTGTTTCGTTTAAGCGAGTATCCATGACAGCACGATACGAATCACGCGCATTGGTGATGGTTCGCAGTAGTGATTTACACCTTGCAATCAACTGCTCAAACTCAATCGAGAGGTCTTCTACTATATCGCGGTCATCTTCGTATAGTGGCAAAACCTTGCCAGACAAAATCTTTTCAAGCGCAGTATTTGTGGGTAGCAGCGCATCTAAATAATCATTTAATTTACGCTCGTAACTAGTTAACACCGTTATGTCCCTAGACGTCAAAGCATGTATGTCACCCGTAGTCGCGCGCATCTGGCGGTTAATAGACGCTACACGTGAATGGTACTGACGTGTAATAGCTTCGAGCATGAGCATAAATAGCTTGGTTTTTTGCGTCGTTGGCGCCTCAACTTTTTCTATAAATGGCTGCCACAATCGCCCCAAACTATCACGACTTACCGTAACTATATGCTCACGGCCCAGCGCAAACAAAATCGGCGTAGTGTAATCATTGAAATCATCATCGGTATCTGGCAAGCGTGTTATAAAGTAAGTCCAGCCATCTTCAAACTCAACACGAGGAACCTCATGCGGGTCAAGTGCATCAACTAGCAAATCTTCGTCGATACCAAGCTTCACTAACTGCGCCTGCTCGTCTTCGTTAGGGCGCTCAGAACGCACCCAACTACCTGGCTGCAAATCACTGTGCGGCTTAATAATGGGTTTATAGTGCGTTGAGCGTAGATACGAAATCATACTCTCATTGTATCAGATACGCTATTGTTCTGGCGTAAACCCAGCAGAAGCTTCATCTTCATCGGGCTTCAACACGCGTTTTTTGATGATTTCATAGCGCTCACCAGTCAAAGCAGATTCCATGTAATCATCGTTAAGTAGGTTTACAAACTTACTCATATCTTTGGTGTCCATTATAATTATCGCACCAGAATCATCTTCCATCAGGTCAATACCAAGCTCGCTAGCGTGGTCAATTATTTGCTCCTGAGTAGCAGCCGTGACATCGAGCTTTTGTAGCTTCTTTATCACGCTACGCTTGCCCTCTACCATAGTTTGCATGTCAGCGCCCTCGGGGAATGACAAACGGAAGTTTGCGAGTATTTCCGAAACTTTCTTTTCCGCCACACTAGCTTCTTTGGCGTCGTAGCTAAATAATTGTTTAAGCCGGGCCTGACTAAACACAAACATGTCGCCATCTATCATAAGCATTTGATTATCGGCTGGTATACGCAGAGCTGCATCGGCATCAAACGGCACAAACTTACCACTGCGTAACATCCAACCAGTCTTGCCCTGCATTACACTAGACTTAGGCAATACCTTGGCTATATAAGCCGGTTGCTTCAGCTGGCTATGCGTTACGCGTGCTAGTATACCTTTCATAAACTTAAAGTCATGCTCATCGTCATTAAATAATTCAATCTCATGCTCTTGGGTTTTAATCCAGTTTAGTACTTCACGCGCTTTATCTACCTTGGCTATTTTAGTAAATTGCAGCACTCCAGCTTCTGCCTCGGCTTGTTCAAAGCTACGCACCACCATGCCAGTTTCGGCGCCCTCAAACAGGTATTCTAGTAGGCCGTCTATAAATAACGGCTCTAGCTGATTTTTGAGAGCGTTATCCATATTCACCCTATATAGCACGTATGTTTTGCTTATCAAAAACAATTCAATCTTCAAGTCTTCTTTGAACTGCAACAAATTATTTGCCCACGCAAAAACATCTACGTCGTCTTTGACAACATTTGGCGCCGGTTGCTCATTTACTTCTGCTGCAACTTGTTCTGTATCTACAACTTCATCTTGAGTATCTGGTATTGTTTGTTCTTCCATATCAGCCTTTCATAGGAATATTTAGCACTATAAACAATAGTAACCGATATTCATAATATATTGTGTGGTATAATTTACCACTGTAATGCGTAAATCATTTAAATACTTCGACTTCATAGTAGCTGTCTTTGCGGCATCTTTGCTAATATCAAATTTTGCAGCCACCAAACTTATAGAATTCAACCTAGGGTCACTCGGCCACATAGTCACCGATGGTGGAGCCATACTTTTCCCTGTAGTATATATACTCAACGATGTGCTCACCGAAGTATACGGCTACAAATACGCTCGCCGTGCCATATGGACTGGGTTTGTTATCATGCTTCTGGCTGTAGTATGTTTAACTATCGTGCGCTACATGCCAGCCTCACCCGACTATCACGACCAAGCCGCCTTTGAGGCTGTGCTCGGATTTTTCCCTCGAATAGTATTTGCAAGCCTATGTGCATACCTAGTAGGCGAATTTATAAATGCCTATGCGCTAGCCAAGCTCAAAATCAAAACCAAAGGCAAAAAACTATGGCTACGACTCATAGGTTCAACACTGATTGGAGAATTCTTCGATAGCTTAGTATTCTGCCTAGTGGCATTTGGCGGCATCATAGGCGCAAGCGACATGGTCAACTACATACTCGTGGGCTGGCTATTTAAGACCGGCTACGAAATAGTTGTACTACCTATAACCTACCGCGTCATAAACTATCTCAAGAGAAAAGAAGGCGTAGACGCCTACGACAACAAAACCGATTTCACGCCTCTCAGTACCTCTATTTAGTCGTCGCCATACACAATGGTATGGATATCACGGTCAGAACTCTGCTGCTCACGCCGAGTTTTGTAAAAATCAGGCTCCACATATATCAAGCGAGCTATAGGAAACTCATGTCGTAATCGTGCTTCAATTTCGTCAATTGCACGCGACACTGTACGCATATTTTCATCGTCATCAACAGTAATTTTCATAGCTATAAATATTTCCGATGGGCCCGTATATAGAGTCTTTAGGTCTACCACTTGATTAACATTATCTACAGACATAGCTATCTTCTTCATTTTGCGCTCAGATATGGCATTCACCGACTCGCCTATGAGTAGCGACTGAACTTCGCGGAAAAGTATAATAGCCACCGATGCCAATAGCAGGCCAATAAGCAAACTGGCTATACCGTCAAACACTGGATTACCAGTGATAATAGATAGCGTGACACCAAGCATAGCAAACGACAAACCTATAAGCGCCGCGGAATCTTCCAGCGCTAACACTATATGGTTCACTGACTTAGTGCGGCGCAAAAACTCCCACCAATCTTGACCCTTCGGCTTAAACGTCTTGGCTTCTTTGAGTGCAGTACGCAGGGCTGAACCCTCTAGAACCATAGCTATAGCTAGCACAATATAAGCAACTATAGGGTGCGCTATAGGTTCGGGCGCAATAATTTTGTGTATACCCTCGTACACGGCAAATGCACCACCGAGCGAAAAGAGTACAATCGACACCATGAACGCGTACAAAAAATGAGCACGACCAAACCCAAATGGATGGTCGCGCGTTGGTAGCTTTTTCGCCTTACGGCTACCTAGGTATAAAAGTATTTGGTTGCTACTGTCGGCCAGCGAGTGCACAGCCTCTGCTAGCATAGAGGTAGCTCCGGTAAAGAAGAATGCTATAAACTTACTTACAGCAATACCAACATTGGCTACAAAAGCCGCCAGTACAGCACCCATACCTTCATGAGGAGCCCTGGCATTAGGCAGAGGGTCGTCGTCTACGCTTGTATCTGATTTTTTAGAAATAGGGTGATTTTTCATCCAATACCTCTATTATAGCATAGCTTTTTATATAAATCAATACCTAAAACTTAAGCACGTTGACCTTGGACTGTTTGTACCTTAAAATTATCTCAATGGACCCTAATTTGTTCCCCAACCCGGGAGACTCAGAAAATAAAGACCCTACCAGCCTAGAGTCACCGTCGGTCAATTCTGCCGGCCCGAGTCCGAACAAATTTCGCTACTTAACTATAGGTGGAATTATATGTGCAGTATTAATATGCGCAGCCTTGACGGCATTAATATATTTTAAAGTCATATCACCAAATTCAAGTCAGGCGAACAACACGACGGCAAAGAGCCAGCAAAAAAGTACAATCAACCGGCAAGCCCTAGATGATGCCTACGAATACTACAAAGAAGCTGGCGTAGCAGAGTTTAAAACCGCAGACAAGAAAAAAGTACTAGATAAAGCCGATAGTCTCGCTGCAGGGTTTAATATATTGCCAGTATTTTTCGAAGACCGCCTAAATAATCTATTCACACTAAGCACCGCCTACTCTAGCTTGCAGGGCAAAACAAACGACAAGCAATTCCGCGCTGCCATGTACATTCTAATGCGAGATAATTTAGCAGAAAAACCTAGCGACATAGAAGAAGACAATAATATAGAATTCAACGCACCCGCTAGAGATAAAAAATCTATAGAGGTAATAAAAAAATACACCGACAAAGACTTAACAGATAAATTAAACGAAGCGGTAAAAGAACGAGATGTATACAAAACTACCGCAAAAGATTTATCGCTAGATAGCACAGACGCATTTAAAAACGTGCACGTAGTAGCCTTAAACTTTGATCAGTCAAGCTTCAAAGCATTTAGCAAAGAACACTACATGTATGGATCGTCGCCATCTATATGGTCCGAAGACTTAGGCGGTGAAACATATATACTGGCGACCAAAGATTACGCCGAAGACTACGTGGCAAAAGCTGACGATAGCGTAAGCCTGGGTATAGAACGCATACTAATACATAGTGTCGATAGTTTCGTACGCGGTGAATATGGACGCACAATTAGCCAGCGACGTGCAGATTTATTCACCGGCAACAAAACACAGGAGTACGACATACGACAATTCTTTATATACCTAGAAGTTTTTTCTGGCATAGACGTCATAAAAGACCTAGAAACATACCCCACTAGCCCGGAAGATTTTTACCTAAAAATATACAAAGAATTCGGACTACAAACGGCCTTGCGTATAGTAGCTACGTCGCCACAATTCTATAATGGCAGCAAAACTATATCCACCTATGACGATGCCCGGCTGGCGTTTGGAGGTTACGATAACGCGCTCGCTGGAGCCATAGAAATTGGGCAAAAAGATGTCGATGCAATGCATAGTCGCATGCTTAAACGCGCTCAAAAACTATACTCTGTATTTAAAACAAAAGCCGCTACCATAGAAGACCTTCGCTACTCCATGGGCCGTGACTACAATATGCCAAAAAGTGCAAAAATCATGGAAGACTACATAAACACTATCGACGGTTCACAGCTAGCAAAACTGGAATCCAATTAACTTAAGCGGTATACTTAAACTGTGACTATAGCCATACTTTTTGTAACCGGCCTTGTAGCCGGTATTATAAACGCACTCGCAAGCGGCGGTGGACTAGTTAGTTTTCCAGTACTACTGATGCTTGGCCTGTCACCAATTGTAGCTACGGCAACTAGCTTTGTAGCCACAATACTAGGCCACGTTAGCTCTGCCTATGGATACAGAGGCCTATTACTAAAATTACGCCCAGTGTATTTATTGTTGCTAATACCAGCCGTGCTTGGCTCAGCACTTGGTGCCAATCTACTCAAGCACAGCCCGTCAGCAATGTTCAACAAAATAGTACCATTCCTAGTACTATCGTCGATTTTAATATTCATACTTCAGCCCTATCTCAAAAAAAGAATACATCTAAATATCAAAGCCAAGCACACCAAAAAAATAAAACCCCTCATAATACTCACTATCGCAGTATTCGTAGTTACCATCTACGGTGGATACTTTGGGATAGGTACCGGTTACGCCATATTAGCCCTACTAAGTTTCACTGGAGTAAAAGGCTTTCATACGCTCAATGGCATGAAAAATATCGGTTCGCTAGTCGTGCTTGGTATAGCTATATTTTTCCTTACCAGCGCAGATATCATAGACTGGAAATCTGGAATAATTCTCGCCATAGGTAGCTTAATAGGTGGCCACCTTGGCGCTACAGTAGCCCAAAAAATCCCGGGCAAAGTAATACGCTTTTTAACTATACTTATCGGGCTAAGTACAGTCGTATATTTGTTTATTAAGTATTATTCTTAAGCAAGTAGTTTGGTTTCGATAGTTGCTCCGGCAGTCATGCCGATAATTCTATCAACTTCTTTGCCATCTTTAAAAACAACCATGTTTGGAATACTACGCACGCCGTACTCAGCAGCCAAAGCGCCATTTTCACTTGACTCTTCTATGTTAATTTTTACTATCTCGGCCTTGCCGTCTAATTTCTCGGCAACATTTTTTAGTACTGGCGACATAGCTACGCATGGCGGACACCACTCCGCCCAAAAATCTACCAATACAGGCGTTTTACTATTTAATACTTTTTGCTCAAACTCTTGCTTAGTTACTATACTTTGTAAAGACATATTACTAGTATACCCCTACGCCCAGTCAACGTAAAGCACTTACTGCCTAGGCCAAGCAGCCAAAGCTTCGCTAATTTTTTGTATAGACTCTTCGCGGGAAATCACAGTATTGTCCTCAAAATAGTGGTCCGCCCCGTAGAAAAACTCCACCACGCCCTCTACAAAATAATCATCAGCCTGCTGCTGCATAGGTGTCAAAACTTCTGATAGCGCAATAGGAGCACACACTATAAGTTTATTTATAGAAATAGATTTTACACTTTCCATAAAACTCTGCACTAGAGCCATAGATTCCAGACAATCTACTACCAAAAATACATTACGCTTATTGAGTAAATCCTTACGCAACACCTCGTGAGCGCCCAGCTCTCTGTTTAAATCAGAGAATGCTTGGCGCTTTCCTTGGTCTATATACGAACGAAATTCTTGGTAATAGTACTCACCAAAACTTGCTCCACCCTCGGAGTTGTAGCGAAAATCACCGTACAAGTCGACACTACCCACGCCTATACCACCAGGTACAGATATTTCGGTACTCATAAATAAATGTAGTGGACACTTGAGCATCACTGCAATTTGCGCAGCAGTCACAACAGC
>JAGQND010000031.1 GCA_020428265.1 Candidatus Saccharimonadota bacterium
TATACCTGCACCACCTACAGAGTAGTTATACCCAGAAATCATATATCGCCAAATTTTATACCTATTCACAGCATCAAAATTGGCACTTTCAGAAATACTCCCGTATTTATGGCTATAAAAGTCTGTTGGTATGTTTGTTGGCGCTTCGCTACTATTTATCGCATTTCCGCCACCATACTCGCCAGTATCGGCGTGGAATTTTATGCCTATGCCGCCAAACTTCGCCGCTACTAAACTTAGTTGTGTACTGGTTGGCTGATAGTTACTCACCCCATCGTCTAGCCAGTCAATCTCTACATATAAATCTTTAGTATGCGGGTCGGGCAAGGCGCATACATACGGAGTTAAGGCCGTGCTGCAAAATGTAGAGTATCTAGTGTCATACCAGAACGATTCTATATAGTCGCTAAGTCCGTCGCCGTCGGAATCCGCTTTAGCGTCATCCGTGCTTAATAGTTTTTCTTGGTCGGCTGTCAATCCATCACCATCAGTATCACTAGGGTCACTAGGCAGCAACTCACCCGCATACCCTGTAGGGTAAGTTACGTCATATGTAGATACATACGGTAGGTAAGATACGGCACAATTTGGGTCTATGTCGCACCATGGTGTTGACGCTGTGGCTAGTACCTGCGGAGGGTTGTTCCCTAGAGTGTTGCCTAGGCATATAAATCCAGTTGACGGGCCCGCGTATATCAAATACAACAGACCGGTAACTGGCACCGTTACGCTATCTGTATCAAATGTAACCTCTGCGTTGGTGTCTGAGGACCAATAAACAAATACTATGTCATAGAACACGCCACCGGTAGGGTACATGCTGTTAGTTACAGTCCACTTTCCACCGTTGTTTACGGCACCAGATAGGCTGTCTACTAATGTTTTGGAGCATTTGTTTGTTATAGCACTTCCTATTACATCTGTAGCATCGTATGGACTAGAAGTAGGTTCCGCACCTGAACCTACCATCAATGTATTCGTAGTATGTACTACATTATCATACACACTCGCGGCCCGTACCCTTGCCGCACCCGAAAACGGGCTCAAAATAAGAGCGATTATTGCTACTGTATATAGCAACTTTCGCCCTAGATAATATGTTAGTGATTTTTGTGGTTTTGTTTTTGTATGTAGTCTTATTTTTGCAAATATTGCACTCATACCCACCTCACTTGTTAAGTTGTATTCACTAGGCGCGTGTAGCTGTGCTACTACGGCGTTTTTGCCTGATAAACTTGCGGCAGCGCCATTCGTTGAGCATGTAGCCACCTAGTGCTACTATGTAGAAAAACACGTCGCTACCAAACTTACCTACAAAGAACCCTAGCGCGTAGGGCGTGATGTAGTGTGGCACGGTGTATAGCAGTACGGGGCGCACAAAGAGCGTATTGAGGATTTCGGCGGTAGTGAATTCTACTAGTAGGTTGGCTGTGGTAGTGCGGAGGGTGCGCCGTGTACGCTGCAACAGCGAGGCTTTTTTGATACTGCGGCTGGTGGTTATAAGCTCGCGTACTATCACAAACCCATAAAAGCCTATGCCCTCGCCTGTAAGCCCGGCAGCGGTAGCTAGTAGGTACGACCCAGTGTGCATAAAAGTATAGCTAGCAAAAAGTAGCGCCAGTGTGGTGCCTACAATTTCTGCCGGTAGGTACCGGTAGAACCAAATCCTAAATCCGCGTCGTATAAAAAACATGTTTGTATTGCCAAATTATGTACTCATTGTACCATAGCGCCATGCGGACAATTTAAAACCCCGCTCGAAAGCGGGGCGTGGGGCCTACAGTACGACAAGACTGAGGCCAATGACGATGAGGACGTAGACGACGGCCACGCGGTTGTATGTGGCATGGAGCTTGGTCGACGCCAGCACTGCTACTTCGCGGTCGCCCGTTTCGCGGTACACGTTCATGTATTCGCGCATGAACACCACCCCTCCAACGACCAGTACGATGAGCAGGCCAAATGGGTAGATGATATTGATGACGTGAATGAATGCGAATGCCACCGAGCTCGTGAAGCGCTGTCGCGGCGACCATGTTTCGGCGCCGTAGCGAAAGCACATTTCTTCACTCAGTGCCGCTTTGTCCAGGAACTTGCCCTGGTGGTCGAGGAAGTTCGTAGTGACTCTCGGTGCAACTTTGATCCACAGCCACACCAGTACACCGACTGCTGCAAATGTGGCAAACATGTTGTCACCAAACAGGTATTTGCTACCTGTCATGGTGAGTGTCAGCGGTGACTGAATTAGCCACGGCACGACCTCGTACACTAGGCGAACTAGGCCGAGTACGATGCCCACGATTACGATTGCTCGCAGCGTGTAGTTGCGTATCGGCTGGAAGTTTTCCCGCTGCGGGCTCACGATGTTGTCGTGTGCCGGAACGGGGCCAAGCATGCTTTCTACTATGCCGGATATACCGCCCACGGGGCGAGTGTATTTTCGGTCGTGCATAATCACGGTGAACTTTTCACCGGGCTTAAGACGGAGTGTTTTCATGGCTCTCTCTTGTCGTCGATGTCAAAGGTCTGATGGTTGCGTCATTATACCGTTATATATTATAACACGTATTTATAAATTGTACAAGTATATCGGTTCTCGGTGGAGATTATGCTTCGTAGGCATTCAAAGAGGTGTTAACTTGTTGCGTAACGCGTAGAAATGTGGTGCATTTAGACAGGTCTTTGAGTCGGCGGGCACCTACATATGTGCAGGTAGAGCGTACGCCGCCTAGGATTTCCTCTACGGTAGATGCTACGTCGCCCTTGTACGGCATATGAGTTACTTTGCCCTCGCTGGCGCGGTAGTTGGCTTTGCCGCCACTGTGTTTATCCATGGCGTAGCTGCTGCTCGAGCCGTAGAATTCTATAAATTTCTTGCCGTCTTTTTCTATGATTGGCATGTCGCTTTCGGTATGGCCAGCCATCATACTGCCTAACATTACAAAGTCGGCTCCAGCACCAAAAGCTTTGGCTACGTCACCGCTTGTTACGCAGCCGCCGTCGCTACATACTAGTCCACCTAGGCCATGCGCAGCATCGGCACACTCTATGACGGCCGAGAGCTGCGGGTAGCCCACACCAGTCACAGTGCGGGTGATACATACCGAGCCGGGGCCTATGCCAACTTTTACTATGTCGGCGCCACTAAGTATTAGCTGCTCAGTCATTTCGCCGGTCACTACATTGCCGGCCATTATGACGCTGTCGGGTGCTAAGTTGCGGGCGAGCTTGACGAAGTCTACAAAGCGCTGCGTGTAGCCATTGGCTACGTCTATGCATATAAATTTTGGAGTTTGTTTCTTTTTGACTAAGCTCCTTAGGCGCGCTTCGTCGGGCTCACGTATGCCAAATGTTACAAATGCAAAATCTTTGTTGATTTTTTGGTAGTCATCGTCGGTATGAAACTTATGTAGGGCTGTCATGATGCGCTGTTTGCTGAGCGCCTTAGCCATGCCTAAAGTACCTACGCCGTCCATATTGGATGCGACTATAGGTATACCCTTCCACTTGGTTTTAGAGTGTGGGAACGTAAATTCCCTGTTTAGATTTACCTCGCTGCGACTTGTAAGTGTACTGCGCTTGGGCCTAATCAACACATCTTTAAAGTCTAGTTTTACTTCCCGCTCTATTCTCATCACTTAGTATTATATAGGTTTCTAGCTGTTTGTATAGTTAGCTAGTTGGCGAAGGTGTTGCTGGCTGGAGCTTTTGTACATTTGCCGGGCGAGTGATGGTTATATTACCGTATGTGTACGTGATAGGCGAAGCGGTAGTAGTTTTAGCCTCTGTGCCGGTTGGCGTGCTGGAATCCTCGGAGGGCGTATTTACGATTTTTACTATACGGTTTTCTTTGTCTATGTAGAATATACCCTTCATTACTTCGCTATTTATTTCCCATTTAGCGCACGTACTTTTGCCGCATTGCTCGGAGCCGGTGTATTTGGAGCCACGTTGCATAGCTAGTATGTATTCCTTGGTAAATGCGTAGTTTGCGCTAGGAATTTGCTGGCGCTCAGGTATTTTGCCGCTGCTTAGACACTGGTCTGCGGTACATTGTATGTATTCTTTGTCTATAATATATGTTGTAAGAGTTACACCACTCATGCCAGTAGTAGACTCTGTGTCGCCATTTTTGGCGTGTTTGATTTTGAGGCTCATAGGCTGAGTTTCGCTGCCACTTGTTACCGTCACCTCAAAGTCCATGTCTGCAGGTGCTTTGGGCTCAAATACTTTGGTAGGGTCTATGGTTTTGGCTACTTTACTATCGTCACTTTGCGAATGTGAGCTGTAGTATACGCCAACTCCAACTATGGCTACTAGCGCGACCGCAAGTACGCCACCTATAACTTTCTTATTCATGATTCTCCCTCATTTAGCTAGGTACATTATAGCGCATAGGGCTTACGTTTTCTAGTTTTCGGCGCTAGGGGTGCGCTTTTCTTGAAGCCACTGCTTGAGCATGGCGATATTTTCGTCTTTAAACGGATATAACTTGCAGGCCTCGGGCGTGATAAAAGAATGGCCTTCCATAAACTCGATGGTGCTTTGTACGAATGCATAGTAAGTGTCGGAATCGAACAAGGCGCCTGGATTTTTCTCTTGATAGTATTTGTTGAGTGTAGTCATAAACCGCTCGCGTGTTTGGCCAAAGTAGGACAAGTCGGCGTCGGCCACGATGCTGTCAAAAATAGTGTTCGTACCAACAGATTGCAGTATTTTGTCGCCGATTTTGCGTATAGTTGTGGCGATTATGCCGTTAAATAGAGTTTTTTCTTCATCTTCGGTAAAGTCACCAGCTTGGCGTAGTTGTTCCACAGCTTCTTCGGCGCTGAGTTTTTCGTCTTGCTCGGGGCCTTGGCGGTGCTCTATGTCGTGGTATAGTCCGGCTATAGCTAGTAGGTCGCACAAGCGGTCAGATAGGCCTTTTTCGCGACCGATTTTTTCGGCGGCTTCGGCTACTTCTTCGCTATGGTCGATGTTGTGGTAAGGCAGGTGCGTTTCGCTATCAGGCCCGTAGCGACTTTGGAGCTCGCGACGAGCGTAATCCTTGAGGTTGTTTATCGTTTCCCGATAATCCATAACACCTATATTATAGCATATTTACTGCTCTGCAAGTACATCGTGCACCATGTGCATGTAGGTGTCTTTGGCGCTCTTTGCGCGTTCCTGAAACTCATCTTTACTTAGCCATTCGTAGCTAGAGTGCTCCCAGCTCATAGTAATAGTTGGGCGTTCGCTGAGCTTGGCTATATAAAGCGAATATTCTGTGCCGGATTTGCTGTATTCCTTGCCAATATATAGGCGTTTGGCAAGTGTCGGGTTTATGTCTACGCCGGCCTCTTCTTGTACTTCGCGTATCATGGCGCCCAGTGGTTCTTCGCCGTCCTCTAGTGTGCCGCCTGGTAGGTCTGGGTCTTCGCCAAACTCTGGGTGGTCGCTACGATACATTAGTAGGTAGTTGTCTTCTGAGTCGATTATTACAAGTTTTGCTACTCTTTTGCTTGCTGTCATGTGCTCTCTTTCGTTGACTTAGTGTGTATTATACACCATATATGTTTTTGGTGCAATAATTACGCATAAGTTGTATGTATTACAACTACCACTAAGCCCCTGTTATGATGCTAGATATCCACATATAGCGTTTATGATTATTGACACACACCACATGCTTGGCTTATGCTTGTATTTGTGTTTCTGCAAATTCCGTATTTTGCTGTGAAACTTTCCGTGTCAAATATAGAAAATTAAATTAAATAAAATCGACACGTTACAAGGAGGTTTAAATGAGTGCTTTAACTCGTTTTGCGGCCGTTGCTGCCGTGTATTCCGCCATGGTCATATTTGTCCCGGCGCCCACCACGCAAGCTAAATCAAATACTAAAAAGGACGACAAGCCAGCAGTGGTGAAAGTTGTGGTGCAAGCTGGCGACACGCTAAGTAGCATAGCCGAAGCGCATAGTACAACTTACGCTCGACTGTACGATGCCAATAGCCAAATTGCCAACCCAGACCTTATAGATGTGGGCGATGAAATACGCGTTCCTACTGCCGACGAGCAGCTAGAGGATAGATTCTCGAGCTACGCGGCGACCGTAGCTACTACCGCTACAACTTACACGACTCGCTCGTACTCTAGCGCGCCTGTAAATAGCAGTAGTTACTACGTGGGTAACGGTATGTGGTGTACAGACTACGTGCATAGCAAACGCCCCGACGTAGCAGTGTATGGCAATGCTGGCTATAATTGGCTCAGCTCAGCTCAGGCGGCTGGCAAAAGTACCGGCAGCACTCCGCAAGCTGGCGCTGTAGCCGTGACAAATGGCCATGTGGCATATGTAGAGAGCGTGAATACCGACGGTAGCTACGTAGTGAGCGAAATGGGCTGGAACTACCAGGCTGGCAACTACAATAAGCGCACCGTGCAGCCTGGTGCGTTTGGTGGCTTTATATATTAAGGTGTAATATTACGCTACTTCTCATATAATATACACATGGTTAAGAGACGAGAAAGAGTTGATAGATTTAAAGAGCGAGCTGATAGAGCTAATCCTGACATGCTGGCCGAAGTGTTGCGTGAGCGTATCTATGCCACCCTTACACTACTGGCTGTGATGGTGGGGCTTTGGCAACATCCGGGCGATCACTCGGCGCTTGGTGCACTTGGTGTGATGTTTGGTACGGTGGTGGCTTTGTGGCTGGCGACCATCATAGCCGCACGTATGTCGTATCGTATAGTGCATAGTGGCGACGAGTTTGAGTCTAAGTGGCATGAGGTTGGCGAGACGGCGTCTGGCCTGCTATTGCCTGCTGTGGCGCCCGCGCTCTTTGTGCTAATTTCGCTTACTGGCATCATATCTCTCAAGACTGCTCTGCTGGTGGGTATTATATCGCTCGTGGTGTCACTTTATGCGTTTTCGGTATATTCTGGCCGCAAAATGTCGAGTAGCCTAAGCGGTGTGCTGATGTATAGTGGTTTGCAGATGCTACTAGGTGCCGGTGTGGTGGCGCTCAAGATTGTACTAGAATAAGCTGCATATTTAAGACCCCGCATCTGGATGATGCGGGGGATTTGGGTCTAGTAGGAGACCCAGCGATAGAACTCGTCGAGCGTGTTGGGCTGCACATGGATGACGTCGATCTCTTCGAGAGACAGCTCGTCGACCAGTGCCACGCTATTGGCGTGGCGTGCCGCCATCTGGCACTGGCTGTTCACGCTCTTGCGCTCACCTCCGCGCTGCTCGCTCGCCATGGCGTTGAGCCAGCCGGGCTTGCGCGACACGTCGCTGCCGATGTAGCCGGCCTTGCGAGCTCGGTCACGCCGATACATTTCTTCGGTGACCTTAACAGACATCTGACCTCCATGAGTAGAATATCGTTACATATATAATTATATCACACATTATGTACAATGTCAATAAACATAACAATTTTGGTGTTGACAACGCTATATGTAGTGTGCCACACTTAGTGCGATGGCAAAAATATCACAAAGCGTAGTTGTGCTCGTGATTCTCCCCAACTAGCGGGTTTTTGCAGCATATATATCAATCAACAAGCAATTACCCGCAAACAGCGGGAGTTTTTATTTTAAGGAGTAAAAAATGAGTAAACCACAAACCGGCGCAGAGCAGATTATCAACCAACTAGTTGATAATGGCGTGGTGCATGTCTTTGGTTACTCTGGTGGCGCTGCACTGCCGCTGTTTGATGCGCTTAGTTTGCATAACGACATAGAAATAATCGTGCCTAGGCACGAGCAAGGCGCCACGCATATGGCCGATGGCTATGCTAGGGTGAGCGGCAAAGTTGGTGTGGGAGTAGTGACGAGTGGGCCTGGTGTGACCAATACTTTTACGGGCGTGATGACGGCAAATATGGATAATGTGCCACTTATGATAGTGAGCGGACAAGTGCCGACACATGCGCTTGGTACCGATGCGTTTC
>JAGQND010000032.1 GCA_020428265.1 Candidatus Saccharimonadota bacterium
GGCCGGTGAGCACAAGAAGCATGATCACCACACCTTCGAGTACAATTAAGCCCATAGCGTCGGCCCAGGTCATTTGTGAGGCTACGCCAAACGCTACAAAGGCGTTGAGTCCTAGCCCGGTTGCTAGTGCAAGCGGGAAATTACCCAGAACACCCATAAGTATTGTCATGACACCAGCTACTAGCGCTGTAGCTGCTGCTATGGCTGCCAAGTTTGGTTCGGTACCGCCGCCCAGGAACTGTCCGTTGGCATCTTGGGCAAAGCCTAGAATTAGAGGGTTTAGCACTACGATATAGCTCATAGTAACAAAAGTGACGAGACCGCCCCGTGCTTCTCGCCATAAAGTTGACCCTCGTTTAGTGACTTCAAAAAATGCGTCAAGCCACGTTAGTGCTTTTTGTACACTCGATAACATGCACCCCCCTCTTTCTTGGTTTTCCACCTAAATAAGATTATTTACACGCTTAGTTTATCACACTTATGTTTATGTTGTATATTTTATGTTGTAGATTTTGTGCGCTTAACTATTGTTATTGAGTACTGCTACGTAGTCTGCCCAGCGGCCAGCTTCTTTGCCAGATGCGCTGTCATCTAGGCCCATGCCCACTAGCCACTCTGGCCCTGCCGTGAAGCAGCTCATGGTCGCGTGCTTAAACTGCGCGCGCTCAACGTCTTTTTCTACTAGCACTAGTAAGTCCACGTCGCTCACCTGGTGGTTTTTGCGCAAATGGTCATTTACAAAGTCGGCTGTTATGCCTTTGTCTAGAGTGTCGTCCAGTATTATGGCGTGGCGGCCTTTAGTGTTAGTGTGTGGCGCTAGGTCGGTTATTAGCTCGCTATCGCTCTCGGTGCGGCGGTCGCCGTAAGTTTTTACTATCATATAGTCAATTTCTGGGTAAAATGTAGGGTCTTGGCGTGTGATTTCAAACATCAGCTTCATAGCAAATGGCGCCCCGCCACGTAGCAAACATACGAATAACGGGTCGGTGCCAGCGTAGCGATTTATCACCTCGCTCGCCATCTTTTTTATCTGCCTATCTACATCTTTCTCGGTATATAGTACCTCATAGTCAGTATTCCCCAAATGCGTCGCTTCGTGTTGTTTAACCATAAGTACAATTATACGCTATGTTACTTCTTGAACTCAACTATCGGGTCGGCTATGTATGTGGGGTGCGCGCGTCTAGCGCGCCAAGTGAAGTAAAATACCGTCACCATGCCGTAGCTCAGCCCCAAAAGTGCACCCATGTCTAGGATTGGTCGCCACGGGTGTGGTAGGTAGCGTATGCTCACCGCTAGTATAATAATGCTAATTGTGAGTATGTAGGTGGCCACCATGCGCCTGCGGCTACTGTGAAAATACCCAAATACGAATAGTGGTGCTAATATTAGCTGCTTAGCGGTCCCCTCGCGTGCCAAATACTGCGTACGCGCGGCCACACGTGGCGAAAACTGTTTGCCGAATGCCTTGTAGCCCTCGGTGTATAGCATGTACGCTACCCACAGCACTAGCACGTATATTTCAAATGCCGTTAGCGCGGCAAAGTCTAAGTCCCACGCAAATCCCCATAGTTTATGTATGCCGTACGCTATAAATGCTATGGTGCCGCCCATGCCCCACACTGCGCCAGCTGTGCGTAGTTTTTTACTCCGTACCATGCTAGTTTCCGTCTACAATTGGGCTTATATTTTCGCCAAATACGCCAGATATAAACTCGCAATACGCGGCTATGTTTTCTTTGAAATATTGCGGCTGGGCTTTTTGAATTTGTGCCACCGTGTAGTAGCCTATGGCCATCATGGCTACGTAGCCAGCACCTGCTGGCAGCGGTATATTTACACGGTTTTCGGGCTTACCCCAAGTGGTGTTCGGCTCGCCAAATGCTATAAATAGCTCATCGCTTGGCGCTACGGTGGTAGCGTGACGCACGTATTCGCTGGTTTCTATGTCGCGCGCTACGTTGCGGCCAAAAAGTTCTATAAATTTAACATTTAGCATGCGTATTATGCCCGAAAATTCTGGCGGTACTATCAGGTAATATTTGTTGTATTTGCTAAAATCTGGCAAATCTAGGGTATCTAAATTGGCTTTTATAAAATCAGCAATAGCTAGCGGGTTTTCGCCGCTCCACCCCTGTATCATAGCCATGTATGTGCTGGTATTGTACGTGTATGGCTCGCGGTTTTTGGGGTACACTAGCGCGGTTAGCTCGCTTTCGCTTAGCGCTTGCTGGGCTGGTGAGTTTGCAGTGTTAGTTATAAGTGTTACGTGTTTGCCAGACGCGTGAGCTTTACGCGCGATTATGGGCGCGTGCTTACCGCCACTTGCCGATACTATCACCACCTCATCTATGTCGTGTATGTTCGCCAGTTTGTCATCTACATTGCTTTCGCTAGCAAATACGGCGTCTGTATCGCCGAATATTATTCGCCCGGTTGCTTCGGCATTGCCACTACCTACTACTAGTGGTTTTTGTATGTTTTCTAGACTAATTTTGGGTATGTCACGCTCTGCAAGCATTTCCAAGGCACCTAGTACTACTACATCTAGGCTGGGCAGCGAGTTTAAGTCAAAACTGGTAAGTGTATGTATATTTTCGGCCATATTTCCCCTATCTATAATATAAGTATAACAAATTTAAAACCCGATACAGCACTTGGCTGTACCGGGTGGTGGCTAGGAGCGCATGGCCGCTAAGCCTTCGGGGCTGTCGGGGCTCACGTATTTCAGGTGTGCGAAGCTGGGGTCGGCCTTGAGTCTACGCTCCATTTCGGCTTTGTCGCTACTGAAGTACGTCGGCACCATGCACGTGAATTTGGTGCCGCAGCGCGCACACTCCTTGAAGTCAAGCACGTTGGCGCTGCAGTAGCTGCAGGTCGATGACGACCGGCTGATGAGCACATATCCCACCATGATTCTTCCCATCTGTTGTGACCGTTTGGTCGCGATAATGCGTCTCTACTCTATACTATTATATCACTTTGCATATAAATAGTCAATTTTTATAGTGGTGATAGGCTTTTGAGATATGCTATGCCCCGGCCTAGTATTTCTTTGTGGTCGCCCAGTTTGGAGTCCGTTATGTCCTCATATTTGTTCATAAGATCTATGATTTCACTCGATTCCATGAACAAATTGTCGAACTTTTCGTCCTCCTCTTTACTGGTGTCTACTCCGCTTTGAGAGTGTAGTGTGGCTAAGTATGGTGTTATTATTTTCTTAAACCTGGTACCATCAGCTTTTACGTAGTGTGACTCTATGTTGGCACCCAGAATTCCCACAACCGTAAAGTCATCATATCCTGTTTCTTCGCGTATTTCGCGCAGTAAAGCTTCATCTGGATTCTCGTTACCCTCTACTCCACCAGATAGCAGACACGTAAGTCCGCTATACTCTTGCCAGTACTGACACAGGTATTTACCGGTTTGTTCGTCTACTATAACCGCAACAATGGTGTGGCGGGTGATTTCATCATCTTGGACTTCTCCGAAAACTACTGTTTTTTGTCCTGGTAGTAAGTTTGTGTACTTCATGTAAAACTATACGGGTGTATATTATTCGATTATATTTGTCGCTCTTATCGATATGCCCGTTCCTCTCTGTTTACATAGATTATAGCAAAGTTGAGTTTTAGCACTATAATTTTCGTGCTTATACTTGATTTTTATAGCAAAGTGTGCTATATTAGTGGTAGTAGTATAAACCCACTACGGGATGGATACAGTCTTATTCACAGTAATTCTTGTTGTTCATCACTTATATCTATCAACAAGAAAGGTTATATGAGAGATTTTCATACTTCCGGTCAGAACCGGAATCGTTCGATGCGCGGTGGTCGCCCACAACGCTTTAATAACAACCGCGGTAAATTCAACCGCTACAACAAGTCAACACCTAAGGTGACTGACTACAGCAAATATATAAACAAAGCTGTAACAGAGGTGGAAGAAGCACCATACGTGCCAGAGCACACATTTGCTGAGTTTGGTTTTAACGACCGCCTAGTCGACACGCTCAAGCACCGTCGCTTAAGCGCACCTACCCCTATACAAGACCAGTCTATACCCCTAGCTATGCAGGGTCTAGACGTAATTGGCCTGGCTAACACCGGTACTGGCAAGACAGCGGCATTCCTACTGCCTATCATACACAAAATCGCTAGCGACAACACCGCTGCTAGTGTACTAATACTCACCCCTACTCGCGAGCTTGCGCAGCAGATTGATGGTAAATTCCGCCACTTTGCTAGTGGTCAACACCGTCGTTCGGTGCTACTTGTAGGTGGCATGAACATAGCTAAGCAAATCAGTGAGCTACGCTTTGGCCCACAGGTTATCATAGGCACCCCTGGACGTGTGATGGACCTTATCCAGCGCCGCGTATTGCGTCTGCAGCAGGTACAGACATTCGTACTAGACGAAGCTGATCGCATGTGTGATATGGGCTTTGTGCGTGACATACGCGCTATAGAGGAGGAGCTGCCAAAAGACCGCCAAACTCTATGTTTTAGCGCTACCATGACAGATGACGTGAGTAAAATCGTAAAAGAATTCATGCACGAGCCTGTTACCGTATCTCTTGCCAAAAACCAAACTGGCAAGCACATCGAGCAAGATGTGGTGAAAGTTGCCGACAAGGGCGAAAAGTTGTCTAAATTGACTGAAATCCTGAGTGACGATGAGTTTGAAAAGGTGATAATATTTGGCGAAACGAAGTTTGGCGTACAGCGCCTAGCTGACAAGCTAAGTAGCATGGATATACCAAGCGCCGCTATACACGGTAACAAGTCGCAGGCGCAGCGTACTCGCGCTCTAGACTCGTTCAAAAAAGGCCGTACCAAGGTGTTAGTAGCTACCGATGTAGCCGCTCGTGGTATAGATGTAGCTGGCGTATCGCACGTTATTAACTACGACTTGCCTAAAGAATACTCGGACTATATACACCGTATTGGACGTACTGGACGTGCTGGCCGCAGTGGCAAAGCTCTTACATTTATCGTAGAGTAGCAGTATTTAGCTTAAAGTCCCCTAGCGCTCGTGTACTAAAAACACGAGCGCTATTGACTTTTTATACATAACGTGCTATAATGATAATTGCTATCGTAGTTTAAAAATCAATCCCAGGAGGAAACATGAGCGCTCCTACGCTCGCCCCGGTTCGCCGCGCCAACAAGGTTGTGGTGAAGTTCTCTCTCGCCAACGACAAGCGGATCCCCAGCTGGATTCCGTTCGACGAGGCCGAGACGGAGACGGAGGGTGTGCAACGGCGCACCCGCAATTCGGCGATGGCACCCAGCCACCGCCTGTTCGCCCCCGCGAGCGAGGTTTCCCTCGTTCGCCTGCTCGATGATTTGGACGAAGCTGGCTACAGCCTCGTGTCGGTCAAGCGCAAGGTGTGCAAGCACCAGAATGGTAAGGCGGCTCACAAGTCGACGTACCACACGGTGAAGCTCATTTTCTCCGATGACACTGATGTTCGCGGCGAGAAGACCCCGCTGGAGACCTTCAAGTCTCTGTGCGCGGTCAACGCCGAGCGCGGCGTCAATGTCGTCGGTGACCTGCAGTCCCTCCTCGACGAAGCTTTCTGGAATGTGGTCGCGTACTACAATCCCCACGAAGATGGCGTCCAGGGAATGGTCAGCCTCAACCTGAACGTTCCCACCGATCGATACTCCAACGGAGTGTTGATCCAGCGACACGTCAAGGACGAGCAAGGCAACAAGACCGGTGAACGCCGGTATGTGCAGCCGAAGTTCGAACTGCTCTTCACCCCGCAGCGCGATGTGCTGCTGGTGGAGCCGCTTCGCGCATACGGAGAGGACGCCTGATTGACCAATAACTAAATAACGATAGCAAAAGAGCCGCAAGCCAGCGGCTCTTTTGCTGTCTGTAGACATTGACATTTTATACTGTTTGTGCTATAATGTAATTATACGCATTGACCATCAACGAAAGGAACATCAATGTCGCTCTTTAAGGGAAAGAAGCAAGCCATCGCAGGTGCCATGGCGGCTCTTGCGGCGGCGGGCATGCTGAGTGCATGTACGGGCAATGGGGTCGACGGCAAGTCGCCGGCACCAGGGCAGTCTGTCGCTCAGTCGACCGCTTCGCAGTCGCAGCCTACGTCTACCCCTGCGTCCGATCCGCGTACCGCGGATGGGTTCATTCGGGACTTCGACGTGCTGATTGACAGCGCAGCGACGGCCGACGAGTTGGAGAAGGCTGCTGCTAACTCCTACTGTGACGTCGAGCGCAAGTTCGGCGAAAACAGTCCGGAGCTGCAGCAGGTGGTGAAAGCCACTGCCGAGCATTACGGCCAGTCGTACATGTATCACGCGCAGACCCTCGAGGGCCTAACGCTGAACAATGACTCTGGCTTGTTGAAGGCTCTCGGCACGTTCGCGCTGGCTATGTTGCCTCCGTCGAGCGACCCTGGCACGGAAGCCTACTACCAGAAGTCGCGAGACGAATGGGCGGGGCTGTCGTTCTGCAAGGTTGCGGCCGAGCAGGTGCCGTCGGCCATTCACCCCCAGCAGGCGCCAAAGCCGGCTGAGAGTGCTCCGATTGCTGACACGGTGGAGGCCTACACGGCCGAAATCACTCAGCGACTGGCTGCAGCGCAAGATGACCGGGAGCTCTTCAAGAGCTACTACCGGCCGTACTGCGAGTTCGTGGATCGTCACGGCAAGTTGAGCGCTGACTCCAGTCAGCTGGAGATGAATCTGCGCTGGCCGCTGGATAGCAATATCAAGCGGCTGCAGAACGAAGGCAAGTACGATCAAGCTCGTGCTGCCAACGATGCCGCTATGATGCTGGATAATCAGTCCAGTGCAGGCATGTCCGTGTGTCAGGCCGCTCAGGCGGTCTTCGGCTTCTAATCCCACCCACCCCAAGGGGCGGTGCAATACTAGCAATAGTATCTGCACCGCCCCTGATTTAATTTTTATATTACTGAGTATATTTTTTACTTCTTGCGCCTACCCATAACAACCCAGCCGACTCCAGCTAGCACCACCACACCTAATGCACCTGCAGCCAGCCACTCCCAACCACCAAGTTTATTTACTTCTTGGCTTTCACTTACATCTTCGGTATTATTTGACGTGTTATCAGATACTTTATTACTACTATTTACTGTAGTGTTTGGTGATGTAGGGTTATTATCATTTTCGCTTGAAGGTGTAGCTGTCGACTGCTGTTGGCTGCGGGATTTCTTTTCCTCTATTTTACGTTCTATTTCCTCTGGCGGAGTTTTAGAAGTCGGACCCTCATTCTCGCCAGGCTTAAAAGCTGCATGCGCAATATCAGTCGTAGGAGTAATAGCTACACTAGATACAACAATACTTAGGATTAGTAATCCAACCAACGAAGATATAACTCGTATTGTTACCATGTGTTTTATTGTATCAATAAACTTAACCACAATCTACAGTCCTCCATACGCAGAATCGTCATCATTGAGAAAATCGTTCATCCCAAGCAATACGGCGCTCTTGTCGTCATGGTCTCCGGCACCATGCGTGCCGTCGGAGTATGAATATTGGTTAGTAAATTGATAAGTATAGTTCATAGCGCTGTGGTAGTTGTTATTTACGTTGAACTCATCGTCTACGCCGCTGAATAAACACGATGGATCTTGACCTGTATATGAAGAGTTAGTTAAACACAGGTTGTGCCCTAATTCATGCATTATAGTTCCAGCTATAGCATCATCGAAATCACTGTAGCCAAAGCCCGAGGGG
>JAGQND010000033.1 GCA_020428265.1 Candidatus Saccharimonadota bacterium
TAGAGAACACTTATACCAAAGACCAGATTTTAGACATGTACTTAAACTCGGTGTATTTTGGTGAAAATGCATTTGGTATAGAAGATGCAGCCAAGGCGTATTTTGGTACTACACCTGATAAATTAGACTTAGCTCAGAGCGCTATGCTAGTGGGTGTATTGCCTGCGCCAAGTGTGTATTCGCCAGTGAGTGGCAATCATGAGTATGCCAAGGAGCGTCAGGCGACAGTGCTAGGGCGTATGGTGACTAATAAAATGATTACGGCCGACGAAAAAACTGCGGCATCTGGCGAGCAGTTAACTTACCAGCCACCTCAATCCGCCATAAACGATAGTAAGGCGCCGCACTTTACGCAAATGGTACTCGACCAACTATATGATAAATACGGCGAAGAAACCGTAAATCGTAGCGGTTACCAAGTGACCACCACGCTGGACTTTAACGTGCAAAGTGAAATACAAAAGGCGATTGCTGCGAATATGCCAACTATAAATAGGAATGGCGGCACTAATGCTGCGGCAGTGGCGATAGACCCTGCGAGTGGTGAGGTACGTGGGCTTGTGGGTAGCTATGACTGGAATAACGAGAAGTTTGGTAAGGTAAATATAGTTACGTCTTTACGCCAGCCGGGCTCGAGTTTTAAGCCGATTTACTATTCGCACGCATTAGCCGATGGCGTGATAAACCCAGCAACTGTACTAAAAGATGAAAAGACCGATTTTGGTGGTGGCTATGTGCCACTAAATGCCGATAAGAAATTCCATGGCGATGTGACTGTGCGTAGTGCGCTGAATATGTCGCTCAATATACCATCGGTTAAGGTGATGCAGAAGTACGGCCTGGATAAATCTATAGATGCTGCGCGCGAAATGGGACTAACATCGATAGACAAAAAGAAACAGTATGGCTTGGCGTTGGCGCTTGGCTCTGCAGAAGTGACACCAATGGCTATAACAAATGCGTATGCTGCTTTTGCAAATGGCGGTATGCAGTACGACACTTCAATTATTAAGAAAATTAACAATAAATACGACAATGAAATATTCAAGCAAAAAGAAAAATCAAAGCGTGTAATAAGTGAACAAGGTGCGTTTCTGATATCGGATATACTGAGCGATAGCGCAGCTAAGGCACCCGTATTTGGCGGCACGCTAAATGTGTACGATGGTAAAACTCGTGCGCTCAAAAAAGTAGCCGTAAAAACTGGTACCACAAATGACGCTAAAGATGCTTGGACTGTGGGGTATACGCCGCAATTAGCGCTGGGTGTGTGGGTTGGAAATAACGACAATGAAGCTATGGCAAACGGTGGTTCTATAATGGCTGGGCCGATATTTACACGCGCTATGGGCGCAATACTAGCTGGTGTGGATACGAAGTTTATTATGCCGAGTGGTGTCGAACAACGCAATGTGTGTAAGAGCAACCATGGTCTTGCTGACCGCCAGGAAAAAGACCAAACATACACCGAATACTTTTTGCTGACGGCTATGCCATCGGTGCGCTGTAGTGTAGATGAACCTGCACCAACACCAAGCGCAACACCTACTCCAAGTCCAGATGATGAGCATGTATCTGCCGCACTTACACTTACGTCTAGTCCGACAAATACTGCTGTCAAAAATCAAACAGTTACATTTACGGCGAGCGTAGTAAGTGACGCTGATGGCACAGTGACATTTAGCGACGGTTCAACCGTACTGGCTACGAGTAGTGTGTCGGCCGGTAAAGCGTCTATATCTACGTCGCTACTGAGTGTCGGTACGCACACTATCAAGGCTGAATTTCAGCCTAGTGATAGTAGCTTGCCTAAGCAGTCGGCTACTATAACATTTGAAGTTACTTCGCCGTAGTTGACGGCACTAGGTGGTGTGTCATACTAAGAGTATGATTGCACATGTAGACGGAATAGTAACAGAAAAATTAGTAACATCAGTAATAGTAGATGTAAACGGTGTGGGGTATGAGGTCAATGTAGCGTCTAGTGACTACGACCGCGCGATATTAAACGAGAAGATTAAATTCTACACGTACCACCATATACGCGAGCAGTCGCAAGAACTTTTTGGGTTTAGTACATTGGCTGCCAAAAAATTGTTTGAGCTACTTATAACTGTACAAGGCGTGGGGCCTAAGGCAGGCCAGTCGATATTGTCTGTGGGCGAGGCCGAAGATGTGCGCAATGCCATAGCAAATAACGATAGTGCCTATGTAGCACAGGCGAGCGGCGTAGGTAAGCGCATAGCGGAGCGTGTGGTGGTGGATCTTTCAGACAAAGTTGGCTTGCCGCTACGCTATGATGTGTCGCAGACTGGCACGTCGAATACTTTGCATCATAGCGACGAGGCTTTGGAGGCGCTAATGGCACTCGGCTATAGCCTGGCTGATGCTTCAAAGGCGCTGGAAGGTGTATCGACAGAATTATCTACGGCCGAGCGTGTGACGGAAGCCTTGCGCGCAAAGTAGCTATAGTTCTATAAATGTTGTCATTTCGATAGTGTGTTCGGTGGGTAGTTTGAAGTAGTCTGACTTAGAGTTGGCGTTGTGGCTGAGTAGTAGGAAAATTCGTTTGCGCCACAAAGCCATTTTGCGATTCTTGACTATCACGGGCTCTATGGTTGATGTGAAATATGTAGATTTGTATGGGTCAAAATATAGTTCCGGACTGTCAGACTTTACGAGTTCGAGTGCGCGCGGTATGTTTGGCATGTCTTTGAACCCAAAGCGAATCGTGAGGTGGCTTATGCCATCGTGATCATTGCCTAGATTGTCTATGGTTGTGCGCTCGGCTTCGGGTACATGGGCAGTGTTGGTGGTTTTTATAGTTACGACTGTTATTTTTTCGTGAAGTTCGTGTAGCTCACTAAGTGCTGCGTGCAGCGCTAATGGTGCGCGATTTGCATGGTGTCCTATGTATACGGCACTGCCTTTTACTCGTGGTGTTTTTTGTGCGTGAATACGTTTTACGAAATCTTCTAGTAAATCTTCTTTCTTTTTGCGCTCGGCCCTGACGATAGTTTGCCCCTTGAACCAAGTGCTCATGAGTATGAAAGTGACTGCGGACATGACTAGTGCAACCCATGCGCCGTAGAGTATTTTGGATAAACCAGAGCTTATAAAAACTAGTTCGAGCGACATGATAAATACCGCTACCAGTGCAAGCTTGAAGTAGTTGGAGCGCCATAGTTTGCGCATGATGATAAGTAGGAAAATTGAATCTACAAATAGTGTGCCACTAACCGCTAAGCCAAACATAGCAGCTAAGTTTTTGGAGCTGCCAAATCCTAATATTATGGCTACGACTATAGAGAACATGAGCCAGTTTAGTAGCGGTATGTACACCTGGCCGTATTCGTTGCGTGAGGTATGAACTATTTGTATGCGTGGCAAAAAGTTTAGCCGGGTAGCCTGCCATATTATAGAAAACGCGCCAGCTATGACGGCTTGTGACGCTATGAGCGTGGCGATTGTGGCAAGTATGATAATTGGTATATGTAGGGCATCTGGGAACATGAGGTAGTATGCGCTGGAGATAGAATCGGGGTGAGTGCTAATGAGTGCGCCTTGACCCAAATAGGTGAGCGCGAGTGCGGGGAATATAACCAGTAGCCAGCCTAGGCGTATGGGCTTTTTGCCAAAGTGACCCATGTCAGCGTAGAGTGCTTCGGCTCCTGTGATGGAGAGTATAACTGCGCCCATGGCTAGGAATGATGGTAGTGGATGATTGAGGAAGAATTCTATGGCTGTGGTGGGTAGTAGTGCTTGTAATACTTCGGGTGCTTGGATAATTTGTGACAATCCGCCCAGCGCTGAAACGACAAACCACAAAATCATAATTGGGCCGAAAAATTTGCCTAGAGTACCAGTGCCGCGCGATTGCACTAGAAAAAGTACAAAAAGTACAGCTAAGGCCACCGGTATGACAAAACTTGCCGCACTAGGCGCAACCAATGTCATACCCTCGACTGCAGATAATACCGATATGGCGGGCGTAATGACTCCGTCGCCAAAGAATAGTGATACGCCTAATATGCCAATTAAAGTAAAAAGTATCAGTGATTTGCGCGAGCTTTTTGTTTGTCGTACAAGTCCTACGAGTGCGAGTATACCACCTTCGCCGTTATTATTTATGCGCATGAGTATTGACATGTATTTGATAGTGACTATGAGGGTCATAGACCACAAAATTAGCGACACTACACCACGCGCATCGGCCGAGGTGAAGCTTAGTCCTGATAGGTGAAATATAGACTGGAGCGCGTATAGCGGGCTGGTGCCGATATCTCCAAAAACGATGCCAATGGCACCGATAGTTAAAAAGGTTGTGTGCTTGGCACCTTTCATCATAACTAGTATAGCACCGAGTGGTATACTATAAGTAATGGCTATTGAACGAATTGTTGATACGTCCGCCCACGATGATGATAGCGAAGAACAAGTAATTGAAATAACCCTTCGTCCGCAATCGTTTGATGAATATGTGGGGCAGGAGCGTCTAAAAAAGAATCTGAAGCTTGCTATAGCTGCCGCAAAAAAGCGTGGTGAGCCTGTTGACCATGTGTTACTGTACGGTCCACCAGGGCTGGGTAAAACTACTATGGCGGCGGTGATAGCCAACGAAATGGGCGCTGGCTTGCGAGTTACGGCGGGTCCCGCCATTGAGCGTTCGGGTGATTTGGCTAGTATACTTACGAATCTTAACGATGGCGATATATTGTTTATAGACGAAATCCACCGCCTAAGCCGCGCTGTAGAAGAAGTATTGTATTCGGCTATGGAAGATTTCAAGTTGGATATTGTGATAGGTAAAGGGCCGGCGGCGCGTAGTGTGAGGTTGGACCTACCTAAGTTTACGGTGATTGGTGCTACGACTCGTGCTGGGTCGCTAGCTGGGCCACTGCGCGACAGGTTTGGTTTGCAACACAGGCTGGAATTTTACACTGCGCCAGAAATAGAAAAAATCATCACTAGGGCAGCAAGTATACTGGGTAGCTCTATCAAACCAGACGCGGCCGAGCTGATGGCCGACAGGGCGCGCCTGACGCCCCGCATAGCGAATAGGCTACTGAAGCGCGTACGCGACTATGCTGATATAAACGGTGACGGGATTATAGATTATCAAGTAACTACCGATGCATTGAAGCTGCTCGAAGTTGATGAACTTGGACTTGACCCGGCCGATAGGCAGCTACTTGCAAGTATGCTGGAGCATTATGGTTTTAGGCCGGTAGGTTTAAGTACTATAGCTGCACTTACGGGTGACGAAACTACGACTATTGAAGATTTTTATGAGCCATACATGATGCAAATAGGACTTATAGAGCGTACGCCTAGGGGCAGAAAAGTTACAAAAAAAGCCGCGCGTCATTTAGGCAAAGATATTTCACCAGAGAATGAGTAGTATTGGTATAATTAAAATATGGCAGACGTAGATAACACTGATTATGACCAACCCGTAGCTTATGATAGCCAGGGGAGGCCTTTGTACGCGCACCCACCTACAGACACTAGGGCTGCTGCTAAAACACAAATCGTAGACACTAAGCGTCAAACTAAGCCAATAATTGGCAAATATACCACCGAGCAAATAATGCAAATGCACCGAGAGTCTGTAGAGAGATATCCGCAGCTAAACTTAAGTGAAAATGAATATATTATAGCTGCAGTGTACCGCCACTGGATTGGTTTGGTGTCATCTGTGAGCATAGGGGCTGTTATGGCTGTTTTGATTATAGTTGGCTGGATAGCTTTGCCGTCTCTTATGCCTAAGAGCACGATATCTATCGTATCGTTGACAGTCCCCGTATTGGCACTACTGGCTGTCGTGGGTATAGCTACATACTTGGCGGTGTGGGTATATATGCATAATAGATTTTTCCTTACCAACGAAAGTGTTATACAGGAAATTCAGCTTAGTATATTTACTAAGCGCGAGCAGACCGTGAGCTTGCTAAATATTGAAGACACTAGCTTCTCTCAGGCTGGGCCAATACAGTATTTATTTGGTTACGGCTCAATACGCCTCAGTACCGAAGGTGACGAAACGACATATAGGTTTGACTATGTGGTCAATCCTAAAGAGCAGGTTGCTAAAATCAACAATGCTGTTGAAGCTTTCAAAGATGGCCGCCCTGCAGAAGATTAGCTCTACTTGTGATCTCTGCTAGATTTTATGTATTCAGCTTCGCCAGTAAGGTCTGCTCGTAGCTTGTATTTCTTGCAGTTGCCAGCATTGTCGCAGTCGGTAGCTTCGTAGTGATAGTTAGGGCCTTTGCCAGACATGGCTGCGCTGAGCCTCGTGGCTACGTCATCTGAGGCATCACCAGTATCGGCTAGTTTTTGTAGTTCGTCCTCGCTAACAATTTCTTTGCCTAGAGTAAAGCCATCTGGGTCGGTAAATAGCTCTGGGTCTACAGATGGTAGGGTAGATGGCTTGAGATTTTGTGGGTATGAGCCATGGTTTTTGTAGTAAACTTCCTCAAGTGCATAGTACATAGAATTTATGGCAGTTTTGCGCTGCGCATTGTCGTTGGCTGTTTTGAGGCTGTTTATTTGTTGAAACGCCAAGAAGCTTGCTCCGACGGCAAGTAATACTACAAATACGAGTTCTATAACTGTGAATCCTCGTTCGGATAAATGTTGTTGTTTGCTCATTACACCTATTATAGCAAATGCCGACTCGTGTATAATAGATATAGTATTTAATCCGGAGGGAAAACGTGGCAAAAAAGGCAGAAAAAACGGCTGTTAGTGCGACCGGTGCATCTAACGATGCTAAGTTGAAAGCTTTAGGTTTGGCTATGGACCAGATTACCAAGCAGTTTGGTGATGGTTCAATTATGAAATTAGGGGAGGCTCACAAAGTTGATGTTGAGCTTATATCAGCAGGCTCTTTGAGTCTAGATTTAGCACTAGGCGGCGGCTACCCCAAGGGACGCATCATAGAAATATATGGCCCAGAAAGCTCTGGTAAAACAACACTTACCTTGCATGCTATAGCAGAAGTACAGCGCAAGGGCGGTACGGCAGCATTTATAGATGCCGAGCATGCACTCGACCCAGCATATGCTAAGCGCCTAGGTGTAGATACCGACAATCTGTTGGTTTCTCAGCCAGATAACGGTGAGCAGGCACTAGAGATTGCAGAAACTTTGGTGCGTTCTAACGCTGTAGACTTGGTTGTAGTTGACTCTGTGGCGGCACTTGTACCACAGGCCGAGATTGACGGCGATATGGGTGATAGTCACATGGGCTTGCAGGCAAGGCTTATGAGCCAGGCTCTACGTAAGCTTACTGGTATTATCAATAAGTCTAAGACTACTGTGATATTTATTAACCAAATTCGTATGAAAATTGGTGTTATGTTTGGCAACCCAGAAACTACTACTGGTGGTAACGCGTTGAAGTTTTATGCATCTGTACGCCTAGATATTCGCCGTATTGGTCAGATTAAGAACGGTGAAGATATAATAGGTAACCGTACCAAGGTGAAAGTTGTTAAAAACAAGATTGCCCCACCTTTTAGGACTGCGGAGTTTGACATAATGTACAATGAAGGCATTAGTCGTACTGGCGACGTACTAGATTTAGCGGTAGAGCACGAAATTGTAGGTAAAGCTGGTGCTTGGTTTG
>JAGQND010000034.1 GCA_020428265.1 Candidatus Saccharimonadota bacterium
TAACAGCTTTGTCATCTACCAGCACTACGTTTTTTACAGTACCGCCACCATACTCAGCCGGCAGCTTATATTGCCCATCTTCTAGGCGCCAATTAGCCACAAACCTACCCTTTTCTTTGTTTTCCATCACTATACGAGGCACATGGTTAAACCCTGCAGCAGATAGCTTTAAGTGCTGCCACAGAGGATTACCGTATGTTAATATACCGTGATTTATTTTATTATGTTGTAAATAATTCAACAACTCTAAAGCACCTGGTAGTAAATAATTCAACGCCCTACTGTCGTGAATAAATTTTTTAGTCAGTTTATCCCAGTGATCCAACTTACCATCTCGATTCAAGTAGTCACGCACAAAACTAGCCGTATCAAACGAATCGCCTCTAAGCTTCACATCCCTATCGGCAGCCTCTATTTGCTCAGCAGGTATCTCCACAAATTCGCCTGCAACTTCTATAAATACTTCCAATAGCTTATCAGAATCAACCAACGTACGGTCGAAATCTACAATCACGAATTCTTGGCTAGTTTCTAAGCTTATCATGTAAATCAATTATAGCATTTGCTACGGCCGCCGAATCATGACGTATAAGCGTCCTACTATTCGCTATCGGGTCAGCCTTGCTACCGCTCCATATAGTACCCGAAAGTAAATTCGTGCCCACAGCCGCATAGTGAGCGTCTCGGAGCGTAGCTTTGTCATATTCCACACTCTTCTCTCCCTCTTTGGCATAGCGTTCTAACAAGCTATCACTTGGCTTCTCTGTGTTAAATAGTACAGCATCCAGAAATTCGCCCCCAGCCAAGCGCTCAACTTCTGCGGCAAAGTCACTCACCGAGAATCCATCGGTCTGACCGGGCTTTGTCACGAGGTTACTTACGTATATTTTGAGCGCCTTAGTCTGACGCAAGGCATTGCCTACACCAGGCACTATGAGTGCCGGCGCCAAACTGCCGTACAAGTTACCTGGTGCTACCACTACTATGTCGGCCGTTTCTATGGCACGTAAGGCCCTAGGATTTGGATCGGCATCAGGCGCCAAGCGAAACTCGGGTCTACTACCACCAAAATCAAGGTCAGATATTATATATTCGCCCCTAACCTCTTCGCCGTCTTCATCTTTCATCACAAGAGTCACATCACTAAGAGTGATAGGCTCCACTACTCCCTTAACACCCAAAATCTCACTAGCAAGCTCCACGCCAGCCGTAAAATCACCGGTCATTTTCTCAAGCGCAGTCAAGAATAAATTACCAAACGCATGCCCCTTTAAGGTACCGTCTTCAAACCTATAATTAAACAAGTCACGAACTTTTGGCGAGTTACTAAGCGCCACCAAACATTGACGCACATCGCCCGGAGGCAACACACCCAATTCATCGCGTAGCGTACCAGTACTACCACCATCGTCTGCCATATTTACAAGTGCAGCTATCTGACTAGTGTGATTTTTAAGCGAGCTCAGTAGCGTAAAACTACCCGTACCTCCGCCGATTACAGCTATCTTTAATTCTCGTCGTGCAAATGGTTCTTTCATATGTCTTCTAGTATACCACTCTCCCTTTTTGGCGTCAGAATGATATAATACAACGTATTCATGGTGCATTTTGTATTGCGTTACTTGTGGCGCTTGATTATCCTTGTACTCGGCATAGGTGCACTTTATTTCATAGTGACCACCCTGTGGCCGGAGTCCAACAATCGCTTTGCTGTTTTTGCCGCCCTACTAGGCACATACTGTCTCATGGCGTATTTGGTCATACCAAATCTCATGCGCCTTTTTCATGTCTTTTCAAAACCCGACCGTATACCGCTCTACGCATCGACTGGTGACGGCTGGCCCTCAGACCCCGTAAACATAGCTATTGTTACCAAAAACCGCAAACAACTCGTTACAGCCTTCAAAAAAGCTGGCTGGCACCAGTCCGACCCACTAACTATACGTAATGGTTGGAGAGAAATCGTGTCGATTATCTTCAATACTCGCTACCCGGCAGCACCACTCAGCAACTTGTATCTTTTCGACAGACCACATGACGTCGGATTTGCGCTTCCCACGAATAACAAAGGAAGCGCCCGAACTCGACACCACGTACGATTCTGGCGCCTAGAAGAGCCTATTAAACAAACACGGCACGGCTTTTTTCACTACGACTTTTGGCACACCAAAGTTCGCCACGCTTTGCGGCTTAACCGCGAAATATGGATAGGTGCGGCCACTGAAGATATTCGTTTTATCGACGTACAATGGCGCACAGGCCAGCTTACGCATGGCGTAAGTCACGAGGCCGAAAAAGAACGTGATTTTGTTATTGCTTCTCTCCAAAATCGTAAACTCGTCAAGCGCATCCAATCAAGTGAAGCTGGCGAGGAATTCCGTTTCCGCGGACAATCATTCCGAACATTCTACACAACAGACGGCAGTATCAAAATAGTCCACTTAATCAACAACTCATAAAACAATCGTATCTTCGCCAAAATGTTTTTGTAGGCGCTTGAGAATACTACCCTCGTGCCTACCAAAATGCTTACTCAAATCACCTACTGTTGAGCCGTTTCTAAACATCATTTTCAAATCTTCATCGTCTCCGCTCGACCACGATTTGTAAGCATTCGGATGCTGCTCGCGCATTTTCTCTAGCTTATCTTGCCAAGTTCGTGGCGTTTCCTTTGCAGTTTCTATGATTTCCGATATTTTTGATTTACGGTTCGCAAACTCCCCTTCAAATTTAGTTTTGTCGCGCGCCGACTTCTTGCGCAAAACCTCATCTATACGTAGTGCTTCGCTACTAATTTGCAAAGCCATGCGGTTAATACCCGTTAAATACAGATTTTCAAGATTACGCACGCGACTCAAAGCCACATAGCCCATTCCCTCTACAAATGATTTACTCAAATCCATTTTTGCGGCATCGAGTGTCATACCCTGAGATTTATGTACGGTTATAGCCCACGCGAGCCGCAGCGGCACCTGTGATATACTCGCCCGCTTCTTGTCGCCGTCTCTCAATTCCCAGGTTTCAGGCGACATCGTCACAGTTTTACCACTCCTAAACTCTACAACCGGAAAATTCGTAGCATAATCAAAATCCTTAACTATACCCAGACTACCATTGACGTATTTTTTCTCTACAGAGTTGCGTATCGCCATCACCAAGGCGCCTTGCTTAAGCTTCAACACACTCGGAGCCAGTATCGAGCGCTGCAGCGACTCTACATAGTTTTTTGCGCCCGTCTCGGTTTGCATGTACGAGTACTCATCACCCTCAAGTTGAGCCAACTTTCTTTCATTCACCTTATCTACGTCTATATTTACAGTGTAAAGCTCAGTTATATCTTCGTCCGGGGATTCTACTTCAGACCTAGCCAGTAGCTTCTCGACGTGCCCACGCCGTAAATCAGCACCGCGCATCGACTCTAATATACTGCGCAAATCTTCATCATCTTGCCTAAATTGTTGGTTCAGGTAACATATTACAGGGTCTAGCTCTTCCCACGCCTGGCTATTGACTACGAAACCGCCTTGACGTGATTCGCCCCTATTGATAGGTGGCAACTGAAAAAAGTCACCCGACATCACTACCTGTATACCACCAAATGGCACATCTGGCTTAGCTTTTACCAGCCTACACACCGTGTCAATCATATCTAGGCGATAATCATGCAGCATGCTTATCTCATCTATCACTAGCACATCAGTTTTTTCTATGATTTCACGGCGTGTTTTACTCATGTGATCGACAAAACCAGTGTATATACTATCTCCTATACCTATGCCAGACCACGAATGTATAGTCGTACCACCCAAGTGCGATGCCGCCAGGCCTGTGGTGGCCGTCACGGCCACATGTAGGCCGCTAGAGCGAGCTAGTTTAATAAACTGCGTCAGTACATATGTTTTACCAGTACCCGCTGGCCCAGTCAAAAATACACTGTTGCCGTCAAGCAACACCTCTAACGCAAGTTCTTGATTCATTCTATATATTATAGCACTAGTTATTGCGCTGGTGGCGGAGGCGGTGGACCATTAGAACCATTAAATCCAGGTGGACTGTCACCCTGGCCCGTTATTGTCAGTGATGGAGGTGCGGGTGGTGACGGTGGGCCTGGAGGTATATTTTGATTATTCTTTTTCTTCTTGATTTTGATTATAACAAATACCACCAAACCAACTACAGCCAATACACCTATCAACATTGCTCCAACGACCAAAGTATTACTTCCTTCATTAACCGCTTTCTCTTCATCATCCTGCGGATAAACTATACTGTCGTTACCAGTCAATTTTACCGAAGCAAACGCCCAGTCATCTATATACCTGGCATTACCCCAAGATTCATCATTATACACCCAAGCATGCACACCACCAGTGCTACCAGGGCAACTTCTTCCGTCTAAATCAGTAGGCATCAAGCTATCAAGAGTTAGTGGCTTCAAATCTGTGTCATTCCAACACATATCGCTTACCGGTGCGTTCTCTCCATTCATGCGTGTCAGTTCTAGACCGCCAGTCCTACCCTCCACATCGGCCGCCACTAAGTGTATCTCTGCCACGCGCGTAATAGCAACCTTTATACCTATTTTTTGACCGCGTGGTATTATTTGACCTTGCCTATCTACACCATCAAAACGTATGCGTTGCAGGCCGTTGGACAAATTTTTCATTTGAGCACGTATAGTTACGTCACTTTGGCCATCAAAGCTACCATCGTTATCTATGTCAATTTTTATTTCATATTGTCCTATGAAGTTATATAGGAAAAACGATATCGTTCCAGACTGCTGATCCTGCGCACTATCTGGCTCAAAGTGTAGCTCACTCAATTGTGGCTTCTTGATATCCGGGCGCACCCAGTCAATCTTGCCGTCCCATCGCTTAGCTTTATCGGGCAAATCTCCGGCGGGCTCCTCAAAAAACAATTTGTATCCATTACCACAAGCCTCCAAAGCCGGTGAGTATTTCTTGTCGCTTACCTCTGTACTTTTATATACAGACGTGCAATCTTTTCCACTGCGTATACCTATGCCATCGGCCGACAACGTAGATATTTGCCCGTTGTAGCCCTTTTCCTTTGCACGATATATATAGCCATTTTCACTTATATAGTAGCTATCAAAATCAACCGCATAATTAGCTGGAGCGGGCTGACGTATTGCATATTGCTCTGTCCATATGCGTCCCTTTTGCTCCACACCTTCCTTATTTACTGATATAGACCATTTAAAGAAATTTTTAGCCCATTTTACCGTTGGCGATACTTCGGGGTAAGAATTAGCTGTAGTTGGCACGGTGAACGTTATACGCCATATACCCGTAGCTGGAACCGCTAAATTATTAAACGAGCAACCCTGCCCCACTGGCACGGCCGCCTTGAGTACGCAACTCTGCTTAGTGAAACTCGGACCCTCAACAGTCACGTTGACATCACCACGTACTGTACCAAATACCTCTTCCTCTACTACACGCGTAAATGTAGCACTTAAGGTTTCACCGCCCTTGGCATATATATAAAAAGTATTATCGGCACTTATGAACATTTTAGGATTAGAAGACAACGCATAACCCGACTGAGCGGACAATACCACCCCTAACACAGACACGACGATTGCAGTAATAAACCGTCTCATGTAACTAGCATAACCTTTATTCAGGCACTAGTAAAGGTCGACCGATATAACTTTGCCGCCAGGAAAGTTAACTTCATCAAACATTTCCAAGCTATCAATAGTCATTTTGTATAACACGTGCTTATTAACACCGGCAGATATACGCTCATGCAAATCACCGCCCAAACCACCATATTTTTGACCGTATTTAGTAGCTATATGCTTTACTTCTTCTATATCGCTCACCGCCGATGCATGACCAGTAAATTGCAGTCCTACAACTGGGTAGTCAGACTTTACAACCACCGCCCCGGCGACACTACTATCAATAGCTAAGGCGTAACTATGGCGCCTCTCCGGCTCGCTCATCCAGTACACAGCCGAGTTATCGTCTGATGCTACATAGTACACGCTATTCACACGGGGGCTACCCTCATGCAAGGTTGAAAGCTGCATCACCTTACCAGCCGCAAAATGCTGACGCGCAATCTCTGCAGGGTCAAGCTCTTCAGCGCTCTCCTGCTCAACCTTTTGTGGCGCTTTAGTTCCACGCTCGCGAGCAATATTTGCCCACTCGTCGGCCATTTCGTTACCCTCATCACCCTCATGTCCGCGCACCCATGTCAAAGTCGCATCCGAAGATTCATATAGAGGATATACTTTTTGTACTATGTCTAGATTTTTTATTTCGCCACCCTTTTTCTTCCAGCCATTGGCGGCCCAGCCTGGAGCCCATTTCGTGATTACATTTATCCAAAATTCGCTATCGGTATATATTTGGCAAGCTTCACCCGCAGAATCCTCTAGGGCGGCCACGATAGCTAAGCCCTCCATGCGGATATTAGTTGTTTCACTAGCGTCTTCGCCACCCACTATATATGGTTTGCCGTTTTTTATCACCGAAAATCCGCCGGGCCCAGGGTTAGGGCTGGCACTTCCATCTGTGTAATATATAATCATTCTACTCCTGTCCAAGGATCCATGTTTATTCTATCTAAGTTTACGCCGTCCTTATATATAGAATAATATCCCCACTCCAAATTGTGAAGTCTGGGCGACACACCTTTTAGAGTCACGTCACCAATCACGGCACCCCTCACAGAGGCCCTAGTATTCTTTGGCGCGTTCAAAATCCTATCGTTCAAATCTTCCCGAGCAGGCATATGTTTTGCAAATCTTGTCCTACGCAATACTCCAGCTACAGTACCATTCATTAAATCATCTGTAGATTTACCGCCGTCTACATCTTCGCACCGCACCCTTACTATAGTCGAATACGCTTTATCAAAATCACTGGCTTCTTTTGTATACTCATCCTCTTTTCGACCAGCACGACGGTTACGCGTTTGTATCAAATCAAGCTTTGCAATCGTATCACTCCTGTCGGATAATTTCATGACATCGCTTCGTCGATCTTCCGTAGCCTTCTGCCACTCTTCCAGGGACCATTTTTGATCATCGGTCATACCTTTCACCCTAGACAGATCATCTATATACATAGACTGTATGTCATAATCTGCGTAGTACTTCACGCCATCGGCAGTCTTAAAACCATATCGTTGCTCACCATAAATATCATATTTTGCTCGCCTAACTATATTTGCAGCTGGCGAATGTACTCCAGCGTCGTACTCCAGCTCCCTCACTACACCTTGCTTGATGCCAGCGAGCATC
>JAGQND010000035.1 GCA_020428265.1 Candidatus Saccharimonadota bacterium
CCACGCGACCACTAGATGGGTGACGCTGTGATTCCTGTACTGCCACACGGTAGACTGGATAGCCTTTGCGGCCAAGTCGTTGCAGACGAATTGCTAGCATGTTGAATTAAACTTCCTTTTCTCTATAAATATTACTTTAATCTCTAATTCTCATACGACTATACAGGAATTCGCCCCATATGTCAATCTGTTAGGCGCTTTTTCGCTTTTCGTACGCCGCGAGTGCTGCTTTGGCGGCTTCTTGCTGGGCGTTTTGCTTGCTACTGCCACTACCTTTGCCCATAAGCTTGTCGCCTACATATACACCCAGGCTAAACACCTTGTCGTGGTCGGGGCCATCTTCGCTTAGCACCTTGTATACAGGGGTCTGGCCATCAATTTTCTGCGACACTTCCTGTAGGTGACTCTTGGGGTCGCGCCAGCTACCACTCTCTAGTATGCCGTCGAGTTTAGACAAAATGTGCTGTTGTATAAACCTAGCCGCATCGTCGTAGCCGCGCTCTAGGTATATGCTACCTATCACGGCCTCAAAAGCGTTGGCTAGTATCTGTTGGCGGGCGCGCTCGCTACCCTTCTTCTCGCCCTTGCTCATACGTAGTAGTGGCTCATAGCCGAGCAATTTACCGGCCTCGCCTATACTTTCGGTACGCACCAGGCTACTGCGCCAGCTGGTCAGTATGCCTTCTGGCTCGCCAAAGTGGCGGAATAGGTAATCTGTGACCACTAGCTCCAACACGGCATCCCCTAGGAATTCTAGGCGCTCATTGTGCTCGGTCACACTCTTGCGGTGCTCATTCACATAGCTACGGTGCGTTAGCGCTGTCACTAGGTAATCTATGTTTTTATATTCAAATCCCAGCTTTTCGCGGGCAAATTCTTGGTATGGCGCTACTTGCATGCCACTCATTATAGGTTCTCCTGTCGTATCTTTTTCATCGCGAGTAGCATAAGTTTCCCGATGTCTTCATACTCGATTACATCGAGCGCATCATGAAACTTAAACCACCGTATATCTTTCATCCATTCTTCTTTTTGTATAGCACTAGTGTCGCCGAGGGCGCGTACAAGGTAAATTTGCGTGGTCATAAGCACCAGCTTGTCTACACGACGGTAGCGAAAATGGATTTTACCCAACCAGCCCAAAACTTCTACGTTTTTAAGCCCAGCCTCTTCGCCAATCTCACGCCTAGCTGTTTGCTGCGCCGTCTCACCCTCCTCTATATGACCCTTTGGTATCGTCCAGCGCTCTTTGGCGTCTTGTATGAGTAAAATCTCTACATTTGTACCTTTGCGGCGAAATACAATACCGCCCGACGTTGGTTCGCGGACAATTTCTTGGATAGATTGTTTGTTACGATTAAAATACTGTTTAAATTTATCAAACTTTGGTGTCGGCATCCGGTGCCTCCTCCACGAGAGTTCTAAACGCCGTACCTAGTACGCCATTTATAAACTTACTCGAGTTGTCGGAACCGAAAGCTTTGGCAAGCTCTACTGCTTCATTTATAGCAACTTTTGGTGGTACTTGCTCCTTGCGGAATAGTAGTTCGTACAAGCCTAAACGCAATATATTGCGGTCAATGCGAGCAATTTGCTCTAGCGGCCACTCTGGCGCGAGTGGGCGTATGCGATCATCTAGCTCGGCTTGCTTATCGAGCACACCATGAACTAACTGAGTGACAAACTCAGTGTCTTCAATTTCATCTTCATAGCGCTCAAGATTGCGCTTATAGATCTCGTCAATGTCAGCACTTTTGTCTTCTGACTGCATACGAAACTCGTACTCATACAGAGACTGCAGTGCGACGATCCTACCCAAATGACGATTTGATGCCATTGCTCTTCGGTTCTTTCTTGTTAATGCTTTTCTTTAGTTTAACGCTTTTTTTATTATTTTGCGAGTTTTTTGCCAGTTTCGTTCTTTGTAGTCTTGACTTTAACTGGTGAAGTTGCGTTTACTCGGCGTGCTAGTTTAAGCACTAGGTGGCTGCGGCGCAGGCCTGTTTTGCGAGGACTACTCTGCTTTTTTGGTTGTGCCATGTGAAGATTCTCCTTTAGGCTTTATAAAATACTTGGGTTGATTATAGCAGAAATACGGTGCTATAGCAAGTATACATTGACTTTTTATCGTGTTTATGCTATAATGAGAGTATTCCGTTCTTAAACAATTAGGAGATTTCATGGGAACCACCCAGAAGCGCGCCACCAAGTACAGCAACGGACAGGTGCTCGCGCTGGCACTAGCCATTCTGTTCGCCTGCTGCTCTGTCGCCGTCGCCATCGTGGCGGTAGGCACCAGCGGCTTCGGCATCGACCGGAGCACCTTGAACTACACCTGGGCGCCAGAAGCACCCCAGGCGGAGCGCTGCCACGTCGTACAGGTCAACACCGGCATGACGCTGAGTGGTGTCATGTTGTCGCTGCGCCAGCAGGAGCCGGACGTACTGAACAGCTCTGTGGAAGCCGCCATCAACGGCTACGCCACGGCCTGGGGTCACGACGCCTCGGATGCCCTGCCTGGCCCCGGCAAGCTGAGCATTTGCGTGTCGCCTGACGGCAAGCGCATCACCGGCATCAGCCCCGCTGCCGAGTAACAACAATCTCCTACAAAGAGCGGAATCCGCCAGGCATACCAGCCTGGCGGATTTTCGTTTGTAGCCTCCCCTAACACCGCTCCCGTCGTTCGGTTTTGCTCCAAAACCTACACGTAGGTCGCTACCCGCGGGTCCTGCCGCTCGGTCCGCCCCATATTCGCGCGGAGCGCTCAGTGGGCGCTGCCCCGCCTCGCGTCACCCACGGCTCGCGCTACTCGAAAGCCAAGGTAGAGCGGTGCTTTGGGGCTATTGAAGGCACTAAAAGCGAAGTGCAACCCAAGAAACACCAGACTGAAACTGTGTGGTTCTTGGCGTGTAACGGTGCCTTCGATGGGCCTAAAGCACAAAGCGATGCTAGACAGTATATATTGACTTTTTATTGTACTTATGCTATAATGATAATAGTTGAGGCAATAGTTTCAATCGAGACCCAAGGAGTTAATAATGCATTTCATTGACAGCGGCCTGATGATGATCCTGCTGGGTGCTTCGGTGCTGTGGACCGTGATGGTCGGCATCGTGCGGCACTACGAGAACGGCGAGCCCCGCTACTACATGACCACCCGGTACTACACCGGTGGCCTGTGGGGTATCCTGGCGCTCGGCTGGTTCATCACGAACTGGCCGTTCCCGGCAGACAACCCGGCGCACGCCCTCACCGCCACATTCGCGGTCTGGGCCATCATCCTGCTGCTCATCTCGGTGAGTATCTGGATCAACTCGGTGCGCAAGCCCACCCCCGCGGTGGAGCAGTACCGGGCACGCAAGGCAGAACGCCTGCGCTGACAAGCACTACATCTCCATGGGCTACCCCCGTCGCCACTACGGCACGGGGGTTTTCCCTTTTCTGAGCATTATCACCCAAATTGACAATTATGCTTAAAATTATTATAATATACGTGTTAGTACGTTTCACACTAGACTAAGGAGTTAGCATGACAACCGCACTCGCTCTCTTGGCGCTCATCGTCGTTTTCGCCGTCGGTGCTGTCATTGTAAGCAAGGTCCCCGACCCGGGCCAACCACACAACCTCGCCGTCAAGATAGGCCGCGTGTACTTCCCACTCGTGTTCGTGGGGCTGGTACTCTCGATGATCGCCAGCAACCTGCAGGGCAGCGGAATCGTGACCGGCGTGTCACTCGGACTGCTCATCTTGAGCATCGTGGCAACCGAAGTTGTATGGTTCCAGCCACGAAACAAGTTCCCACGCCCCTACAACCGCGTCTAACGCAAAACGCACTCGTACCATCCCCTCACTAGCTACGGCCAGTGAGGGATTTTAAATTAAAGTTATTTTACAACTAAATTAACTAGCTTGCCTGGTATGTAAATGGTTTTTAGTACCTGGCCGTCACCTATGGCTCGCACTACATTTTCGGGCTCTAGGGCAGCAGATTTTACGTCGTCGTCGCTAGTACCTTGCGGTAGCTTGAGCTCAGCGCGCAATTTGCCATTTACCTGCACTACGATTGTCATTTCATCGGCTACTAAATATTTATCGTCCCACTGCGGCCAGCTATCACGGTGTACAGTGGTGTCGTGGCCTAGCTGATGCCACATTTCCTCGGCCGCATGCGGCGCAAATGGCGCCACCATAGCCACAAGCGCATCTAGCGCAAACTGCCAGTTGGCGCGGTCGCCATAGGCATCTTTGGCCTTGAGGTCATACAAGTCATTAGTCAGTTTCATCATAGCTGCTATAGCGGTATTATACTTCTGGTCTTCTAAGTCGGCTGTGGCCTTGCGTATAGCTGGGTGTACTACCTTGAGTACGGCGTCGCTCGCTTCGCCTGGCTTAGCCTCGGCGAATTCTTGCACCAAGTTCCACACACGGTTTATAAACTTATACGTACCTGGTACGCCCTTTTCATCCCAGCGCATCCATAGGTCTAGGGGTGCGGCGAACATCAAGTAAGTACGCAACGCATCGGCGCCGTAGCCGCTATTTATGATTTCGAGCGGATCTACGCCATTGCCCTTACTTTTGCTAAACATTTCACCGTTGGCCGCTGTAACTTTACCGTTAAAGAGGAACCTTTTGAACGGCTCAGGGTTATTAACTATGCCAATTTTATGCAAGAATCGCGTCACAAAACGTGCGTATATCATGTGAGCAGTGGCGTGGTCACCACCGTTGTAAAAATCAACTGGCATCCACTTATCAGCACGCGCTTTGCCCACTGGTAGCTCAGAATTGTGCGGGTCAAGATAGCGCAGGTAATACCAGCTGCTACATATATAAGTATCTAGAGTGTCGGTTTCGCGCTCGGCCTCGCCGCCGCACTTAGGGCAAGCTACATGTAGCCACTCGTCGGCACGCGCAAGTGCGCTGCGACCATCTCCCGCTGGGGCAAAATCTTTAAGCTCAGGTAGCACCACTGGCAACGAATCATCAGGTACAAGTACTGGACCATCGGTAGGACAGTTAATTATAGGTATCGGCGCACCCCAGTAACGCTGGCGACTCACACTCCAATCGCGTAGCTTAAACGTGGTTTTGGCCTCGCCTATGCCATCTCCCTCAAGCTTTGCCACTATCTTTTCGCGGGCATCGCTACTATTTAGGCCATCGAACTCACCGCTATTTATCATGTTGTCCTCGGCATCTATAACTTCTACCGCAGGTAACTCAAACTTATCAGCAAACTCACGGTCACGCTCGTCATGGGCTGGCACGGCCATTATAGCGCCAGTACCGTAGCCATATAACACGTAATCAGCTATCCACACTGGTATTTCGGCGCCAGTCAAAGGATTTATGGCGTAACTACCAGTAAATACACCAGTTTTTTCCTTGGTTTCCATGCGCTCTAGCTCACTTTTTTTGCCAGTCTCAGCCACATATTTATCTACTTCCGCACGCTGCTCATCTGTTGTAAGCTCTGCAACACTTGGATGCTCTGGCGCTAGCACTAGGAACGTAGCACCATATAGAGTGTCTGGGCGAGTGGTAAACACGCGGATTTTACCCGCAGAATCTTTAACCGCAAAATCTACCTCGGCACCCTGCGACTTGCCTATCCAGTTTTTCTGCGCAAGTTTTACGGTTTCTGTCCAGTCAAGGGCATCAGTCGCCTCTAGTAGCTCATCGGCATACTCGGTAATCTTAAAGAACCATTGCTTGATTTCTTTTTTCTCTACCAGAGGATCATCGGCACCGTCATGACGCCAACACTTACCATCTATCACCTGCTCGTTGCTCAGCACAGTTTTGTCTTTGTCGCACCACCACTGCATGCGGCTGTCTTGGTACGCCAAACCTTGCTTGAACATCTGAGCAAATATCCACTGAGTCCACTTGTAGTACTCTGGCTCATGCGTCGCTATTTCTTTGGACCAATCATTACTCCACCCCATAGCTTTGTACTGAGTATGATACCCAGGTATGATGGTTTTCATACTCTGCTGTGGAGATACGCCAGTTTTGATAGCAAAATTCTCGGCCGGCAAGCCAAAAGCGTCCCAGCCTACTGGGTGATAACTCTCGTACCCCTGTTGACGCTTGAAACGTGCCATGACGTCGCTAATGGTGTAATTCATGGCATGACCAATATGTATGCCAGCCCCACTAGGGTAATTGAACATACTCATAGAGAAATATTTAGGCTGATCGCTATCTAAATCGGCCTTATAAGTTTGGTTTTCGTCCCAAAATTTTTGCCATTTGGGCTCAATATCAAGTGGATTGTATCTCTTCATCTCTGTTAATTATAACACTTTTAGCGAGACTCAGGTATAGCCGACTGTAAACTTTGCGCAAATCCAGTAAAGATATTACCAAATAAATCGTCGATTGAAGTAGCATCTTTGGGTATTTGTATACTCTTAAGGCCGTCGTAAGTGGCGTTGATAGTTGTTTTATCTTTGCCATCTTTGCCCGACACAACTATTTGCTTAAACTTATGGTCCTTGGTGAGCGTTATACTGGCCGAACCCTGCACTTTACTGAGGTCGGGCAGTAAACCGCCTTTTATATCGGTACAACTGCTAAGAGATAGATAAAAACTAGTTTGCTGAAAACCATCGGCAAACGACTGGAGCTTGGCATTGTCGAGCAATACATCATAATTAAGGTCAGTCCCGGTGCTAGGCTTATCTACCACTGTCAAAAACTGATTATTAACATATACAGATGCCAGTTTTTCGCGCGCGGCGTTATCTTGAGTCAGCTTACCTAAATTATCAGTCAAACAACTAAATTTATTGGTCGAATCGTTCTTGAGCACACTAGTTTTGAGGTCTACGTACACCCATTTGCCCTTTACTTTGTCAAATAACGGCTTCATAAAGCTATCTAGGCCGGTCGACACCTCAGAGCCAGTGGCGAGCGAGAAAAGTTTAGCTACGTCGTCGGCCTTGAAATACACTGCCGAGCTATCTGCCACAAAATCTAAATTAGAATCTTTAGACACAATAGAAGCGCTATACACACCATCACCCTTTTGTATGGTGATTTTATTGCCTAAGCCGCTGTAGGTATACAGGCCGGGCTGCTCCATGGCGTATTTTGCGGCATCTAGTAGCACCTTTTGCGAGCTATTGTTCCACGCGCTAAACGCCATCACGGCCGCTACGGCGAGCCCTAGTGTAACTATTACCACCGCTACGACAGTCCACAGCACCCACTTACTGCGCTTAGACCCCTTTGCGGGCTCTACAGCGGGCGCAGGTGTCT
>JAGQND010000036.1 GCA_020428265.1 Candidatus Saccharimonadota bacterium
TGTCGTCTTTTTGGCGTTTAGCTGCCTGCAGCGCATCTTGGCGAGCCTGGCGCAAACCTATGCGCGCGTCTTCTACCTTTTCGCTAGCTTGCTTAACTATAAGCTTACGACGCTCCTCGGTAAGCGCTGGCACCGGCACTCGCACTATGCGGCCATCGTCACTAGGGTTTAGCCCAAGCGCTTGGTCGTTGCGAATAGCAGATGTAATAGCTGTAATATTGGACGGGTCAAACGGCGTAATCTGTAGCAGCTGCGGCTCTGGTGCAGTCACATTGGCAGTTTGATTAAGCGGCATTACTGTGCCATAAACTTCTACCTTTATGCCATCGAGCATACTAGGCTGAGCACGACCAGTTTGCACTTTACGCAGTTCGTTTTCCAGGTGCTCTAGAGCGCCTTGCATTTTTAATTCATAGGGGTCTGTATCAAACATTTTTCTCTCTTTCTATATACTATATATTATACTATATTGTTTTTTATATCCAAATATGACATAATATACATGGTAACTATCCAGTTATAGCTCTTCGAGAGGATTTACACCATGCTCATGTCAGTTGGATCTTGGATCTTTTTTGTGATCGGGTGCATCATGCTGGTAATCGCAGTAATACTGGCAGGTGGCGGCATATTCACCAGAGGCCTGGACGGCGATGATCGAGCCCTACTGCTGGCCGTCGCTATCGTATTAGGAATCTTCGGAGGCTTGATAGCCGGCGTCATCGGCAACGGTGGCATCGATGCGTCGCGCATCCAGAACGACCTCACACAACAAGGGTTCACGGTAGTATCTATGAACCTCGATGCCAACAAAGCCACCGTGGTACAGGGCAATGAGCTCAAGGAGGTGCAGGTGTACAAAGTGGGCTACCCCGCCCAGTACCGTGCGTATCTGGCCTGCCCCGCGGACGCCAACTTCAAGGTGACCACCGAGGGCTGCGCGGCCACGCCGAAGTAAACCTCAACCCAAAGGCCGACTCTGTAGTAGAGTCGGCTATTTAAATTTGCGTCAACTATTACTATGCTACGCGGCCGAGTAAGTCACTCTTAGCGGTATCCGCCATAGTCCTACCAGACTCTCGAGCAATTTGCGCTGCTGTATACTTACGATAATCTTTGTTCACTAACATCAGTGTTGTGCGAGCTAATTTCGCCTTCTGCACAGTCCACTGTCCATTTTCGTGGCTCACGCCAAAATGCTCGCCAGCTGTTTTCAAGCCAGCTACAGCGCTATTCTTGCCTACTTCTAGTGCCGCACCAGCAGCTTGCCTAGCTGCATCTACAGCCGCATCGCGCACTTGCTTAGCCTTATCTGTAGCGGCATCACGAGCCTGACTTAGCATGTCTACGCCCTTGTCTTTTATATTACCCGCAAGCCTACCGACCATTCCTGGTTCGTTATTTTCAGCTTCTACTTCGGCTGGAAGTTCCGCTACAGGCTCTACAGGAGTGTCTGCAACATTATCTTCTTGCTTAGTTGTTGTTGGTGGAAATTCTGACATTTTAAATTCTTTTTGTTTTTAATTGTTATAACTCCATTATACTACAAAATATCAAATAAGTCAATACATATTATGCTTATCTCAACCATAAAACAAAAAACAGCCCCTACTGCGGGGCTGTTTTAGCGTGAGTTAGGTACTACTCAGTGACGCCAAGCTCAATACGCTTGAACTGGCTAATACGGATGTTTTCGCCACTAAGTGCGATTTGCTCCTTGATGCGCTCACCAACAGTTTTGCTGTCGTCTAGCACGTAAGCTTGCTCGCTTAGAACCTGCTCAGCAAAGTGCTTTTTGAGCTGGCCTTCAACGATTTTTTCAGCCATCTCAGCTGGCTTACTCTTTAGGCTGTCGCTTTCTAGAAGCTCTTTCTTTTTAGCTTCGTATACGTCAGCTGGTATGTCTTCGATAGTTGAATACACAGGCGCCATAGCTGCAATCTGCATAGCTATTTGGTGTGCGAATTCTTTGAACTCTGGTAGGCGTGCTACGAAATCAGTTTCGCAGTTAACTTCTACTACAACGCCTATGCGACCGCTGTGTACATAGCTATCTATGATACCTTCGCGAGTTTCGCGGTCGCCCTTTTTCTCTGCTTTGGTCAAGCCTTTTTTGCGCAAAGCTTCTAGAGCTTTGTCAAAGTCGCCGCCAGCGTCTACAAGAGCTGTTTTAGCGTCTGTTAGGCCAATACCCGTAAGTTCTTTAAGCTTTTTGATGTCTTCCACTGTGATTGCCATTTAATTATGCCTCCTTTTTCTTTGCACCTTCGGCTACTGCTGCTGTGAAGTAGTCGAGTAGTAGCGAAATACCCTTGATTGCGTCGTCGTTACCAGGCACAACGTATTGCACTGGGCTTGGGTCAACGTTGGTATCTACTACGCCCACTACTGGTATGCCAAGCACGTTTGCTTCGCGCACAGCGTTGGCGTCAACCATTACGTCTAGCACAACTACAGCACCTGGGCGGCCGTTTAGGTGCTTGATACCACCGTATTTGATGTTAAGTTCTTCGATTTCTTCCTGAAAACGCTGTACTTCAAGCTTGTTGTAACGCTTTTCTAGGTCGCCGCTCTCTAGGCGCTTTTCTAAGTCTTTTAGCTTCTTGATTTGCTGGTTTACGGTGTTAACGTTGGTTAGCATACCACCAATCCAGCGCTCAGTTACGTATGGCTGGTCTACACTTGTAGCTGCAGCTTTAACTACGTCTTTAGCTTGCTTTTTGGTACCTACAAATAGTACTTGCTTGCCACTTGCAGCTACGCTTGTTAGAAACGGTAGAGCCTTATCTAGGGCTTCAACTGTTTTTACAAGGTCAATTATGTGACTCTCTTGGCGTTTAGAGTGAATGTATGGCGCCATTTTAGGGTGCCAGCGGCTCGTTTTGTGTCCAAAGTGAACACCAGCTTCGAGCAGAGCTTTAATATCGACAGTTACTGCCATGGAAAACTCCTTTTTCCTCACTGTTCGCCCCGATAATTTTGTTACTCAGGAGTTTGCGAACAGTTGTGTCATTAAATATTGTTACCAAGCTATTGTAACATAGTTGGCTACAGGGGTCAATACCATAGCTATAGGGTTTTCCTGAACACCCTAGGCACTTCTGTGCGCCTAACCCCTCCACCAAAAAACTTATGCGTTATCTTATTGGCTGACGAAACACTTGCTTTGGTATCCATGTCCTCGTATTTATAAAACTGTACGTCGCCATCCTCGTTTAAATTATATGTGAGCACATCAGCAGATCCGTAAACGTCTACTTTTCTGTGGCTGCCCTCGGCTATCACTTCGGCTAGAGACTTAGTGTTTTCTGCGTGCGGCACATCACTGCTGCAAGACAGTAATATTAAACGGCGCCTGCGAGCTGCTTCCCTACCGTCATCTCGCCCTTTGCTATCTTGCATAAATTCGTCCGTAAGCCGGCGCAGCTGCAGTTTAGACGCATTTAGTGATATGCCGTTATATTCATCAGCCAATTCGTCAGATGATATAACAGCAAAACCGTCCCCGCGCTCGTATATATCTTTTTTGTCTGGATCTATTTTTTCCTCGCCAAAATACATGCCGCCGGGCTCACCGTGTACACCAACTACTACCGTACTAGGCTTTATACCCAGGTCGCGCAAGGCTATCATGCGCCTATATAAATCACTCGGCCGAGATATTTCAAATGGTACAGTGCGGTGAGTTTCCTGAGTAAAATACAAAAATGTATCGTTAAATGCACCGTTATGATCGCCATAGGCATCTGTAAGCACCGCCGTTACATCGCCCCGCCGCAAATAAGCCAGCGTTTCTTCGTCTTTATCTATCAACTTTCCCAGCAGCTCTATGTCTTCCACTCGATACCTATCTAGGTTCACTATCTCAAACTTATCGTTTATCTGCCGCAGCCTATCTACACCCACCTCCTGTACTATATCGTGCATGGTTTGCAGGCTTTTCTTAACCTTTTGACCCTCGAGATATTGCGGAACTTCACCCCCTTCGTCTTCTCGCGTAAGCAAACGACTGTATGCAGCCCTCCAATAGTTCAAAACCATACCAGCTGGCAATTCTAAAATTAGCCCCATGGTCTCTACTACCCTGCGGCGTATGTCGCTATTGTGCTGTTTTACTGATATCTCGTCATTTATATCTTCAGGCGCGTCTTGAATAAGCGCCATGGAGTGTTCCATAGGAAAATCATGCCGCAGCTTATCTAGCACCGTATCTTGGCCCTTAGGCACATCACACAGCTCTTGCATGCTGCCATAAACACATACAAGTGCCTCTGAGAGCTTGGCCACATTTTCTTTGTTTACCTCTGTGTTATCCAACACTTCATTTGCAACATCGGGTGCTGTGTCGTTTTCTTGGGTCTGGGTATTGTGGTTGCTCGGTAGTGTTTCTGGCATATTTGTTTTTGTTATGTTTAATTTTATTTTATACCTCTGTTACAAATTGCGCAATAACACTAGTTATTTAAAGTTGCTAATGCTATACTTTAGGCTATGAGAAATAAATTCCGTACTGCTTCCAACCGCGTCTCCATCTGGATGGGCAGCCCTATCGTATTCCTAGGCGCCGTACTCATCATTATTGTCTGGGCCACATCTGGGCCAGCCTTTCGCTACTCTGACACTTGGCAGCTTATTATCAACACCGGCACTACTATAGTTACGTTCCTCATGGTGTTCCTGATACAAAACACGCAAAACCGCGACACCAAGGCCATACAACTCAAGCTCGATGAGCTTATACGTGTGACAAAAGGCGCTCGTAACACCTATGTAGGCCTAGAAGACCTGCTAGATAGCGACTTAGACGAGCTAGAAAAAGAGTTTAAATTGCTAGCAAACAACCAAAATTCTCTGCGCGCCCTCAATAAAATCCGCGACAAAATCGAAGCTGCGAGCACACCCCATGGCACAATTACCAGTGCGGCAACGAGTGCAGCGTCTAGCCTACTCCGTGCTACTCGCACTATAGTGCCACCACTACCTGGTGCATCACCCGTAGACAGCAAAACCAACAAAAAGCCATAAAACCTTTGACATTTTCTCTGTTTAGAGTTACAATATTCTAGATATGAAGAGCAACCTACATCCGGTAAGCTACCGCCCAGTCGTTTTTTCAGACGATACTGCTGGTTTTGCTTTCCTAACACAGTCAACCGCTGACAGTAACGAAACTGTCAAGTGGGAAGATGGCAAGGAGTATCCACTTGTAAAGGTTCACATCTCAAGTGCATCTCACCCATTCTTCACCGGTGAAGAGAAAATCATCGACACCGAAGGTCGTGTTGATCGCTTTAAGGCACGTGCAGCCGCTGCTCAGGCCCGCCGCGACCAGCTCGTCAACAAAGCTAAAAAGGCTAAAGCAGCCAAAGAAGCTAAGGCTGAGAAATAATCTCACCACAAAAACCCCTCACCATTTCGGCGAGGGGTTTTTGTATGCCCTACCACTGTAAAAAGTATAGTTACATGGTATAATGAACACAGAATTTATGGATAAATCACAAATATTTAAAACAGAACTAGCCGAACTCGAGTCCAAGCTACAAGACCCAAGTGTTTTTAGTACGCCCGAATACCCTAAACTAGCCAAGCGTCAAAGTGAATTGCAAACAATTGTAAAAAACTTTGACGAAATAGCCAAAACCGAGCAACAAATAGCCGAAGCCGAAGAGCTAGCACGCGGTAGCGACGAACTTGCCGAGCTAGCTAAACTAGAACTGGTAGACCTACAATCTACACTGGAAGAACTACAGAATAAAGAAGTAGAACTACTTACACCCAAGGACCCCAACGACGAAAAAAACGTCATAATGGAAATTCGCGCTGGTGCTGGCGGCGACGAGGCAAGCCTATTTGCGGCCGAACTATACCGCATGTACCTACGCTACTGCGAAACAAACAGCCTACGTACCGAACTTATAAGTGAAAGTGGCAACGACTCTGGTGGATACAAAGAAGTTGTATTTAAAATCAGCGGTGACGCACCATACGCTCGCCTGAAATTCGAAAGCGGCGTACACCGTGTGCAGCGCGTGCCTGCTACCGAATCGCAAGGCCGCATACACACCAGTACTGTCACAGTAGCGGTGCTGCCAGAAGCCGAAGAAACCGACATAGAAATCAACCCTAGCGACCTACGCATAGACATTTACCGTGCCAGTGGACACGGTGGACAATCTGTAAACACTACCGATAGCGCCGTACGTATAACCCATATACCGAGTGGCCTAGTGGTGACCAACCAAGACGAAAAATCCCAGCTAAAAAACAAAGAAAAGGCCATGAGCGTACTTCGTAGTCGCCTATTGCAGCAAAAAATTGACGAAGAAAACGCTAAACTCGACGCTGAGCGTCGTGGACTAATTGGCACCGGTGATCGTAGCGAAAAAATCCGTACCTATAACTTCCCGCAAGACCGCATAACCGACCACCGCATACACTATAGCCGCAGTTCTATACCTGCGGCTATGAATGGTGCTATAGATGATATTATAGAGAATCTACAGGCTTACGAGCGTGAGCTGGTAGCTAAAAATGCCATCAAGGCGCAATAGCTTTTATTTCTTTTTTCGTCCGAAAAATGCACCAATTTTGCGAGACCTGTTTTCAGACTTTGCTTCTTTCATAAGCTGCTCCATATGGTCGTTGGCATACGCCGTGGCATTGGCATCTGCGGCACGCTCCTGACTAGCTGCCTCTCGTATGCGTGCAAACTGTTTTGTTTGAAAATCGCCAAGATTATTGTACGTGACGTCTTCGACTGATTGACCGCCAGATGTAGCACCCGCGCCACCATCTGGTCGTGACCTAAGCGCATCTACTGTTCTGTGAGCCGCCGCTACGGTATCGCGCTCTTCCTGGACCAATTCTTTCCTAATATCAGTTGCACTTTTTAGCGTAGCTATGTTTTCTTGATTTTGTTGTGATATTGATAATTTTTCGCTCATATGTAGTGGATTTTTATTTATATTTTAAACTATTTATACTTTCATTATAACAAAAAAGCTTATGTTTGTCAATGTCCTGTAAATATTCTACAATAATTGCAAATGCATAACAGAGGTGCAATAATAGTAATATGACCATAGAGGCCTGGCTGCAAAAAGCAAC
>JAGQND010000037.1 GCA_020428265.1 Candidatus Saccharimonadota bacterium
TGGATTGATGTGGCGTTTTTGCTTATCGGCGTCGAAGCGAATTATAACTTCGCGCCCCTTCACGCCATACACCGTGCCCACGCCAAATGCCTGCGTGCGCACGCGGTCGCCGAGTTCTAGCACCAAATCATCGTCGTAGTAATCATCTATATATTCATTGTCTTCACTCGGCATATCGCTGTGAATTTCGGCCGGCATACCACCCATATCATCTATAAAACGTGATGGCGGATTGTACGAGCGCTGCCCAAACTGCAAGCGTGAATACGCATAAAACATATGCAACTCTTCACGAGCGCGCGTCATACCTACATAGCATAGGCGTCGCTCTTCCTCTAGCTGTTCTGGGCCTTCATCGTACACGCGACTATGAGGGAACACGCCTTCTTCGAGGCCCACCATAAACACCACCGGAAACTCCAAACCCTTAGCCGCATGCAGTGTCATGAGTGTCACCTTGTCGTCACTAACTTCATCGTCAGTACTCGACATCAGCGCAGCTTCTTCTAGGAATTGCGCCAAACTTTCATAGTGCGTCACCTCACTTACTAGCGAGCCTACGTTTTCTTCGCGCTCTTCGGCCTGCGGCGTGCCATCTCGTAGCGACTGCCTGTAGGGTATTAGCTGCAAAAATCGCTCTATTATGTCAGCTGGAGTTGCCTCGCGCTCAGCCATGTCGGCAAGCTCACTCATGTGATTGCCTAGTGACCCCAGTGCAGCCTTAGCTTTAGGCGTCAAACCATCTGCCTCGTGCACGCGGCGCAACGCCTCTATAACATTCATACCAGTTGCGCCCTGCCATGTCAGGAATCTTTCTAGACTAACTTTGCCTATACCGCGCGCCGGAATATTCACTATACGACTAAAGCTCTGACGGTCGCTCGGCTGATATACTACACGTAAATACGCCAACACATCTTTGATTTCACGACGATCATAGAACCTCACGCCACCCACAATTTGGTAGGGTATACGCGCTATACGTAGCGAACGCTCCAACACTGCCGACTGAGCGTTCATGCGGTAAAGCACAGCAAAATCTTTATACTTGCGCGCGCCTATACGCACCTGAGCGTTCACATGGTCAGCCACACGATTCGCTTCGTCCATATCATCATTGGCAGGGTGAACCTCTACTGGATTACCCTGGCCATTTTCTGTAAATAGCTTTTTGTCGGCTTTGATTTCGTTTTTTTCTATCACTTTTTGCGCAGCATCGAGTATGGCCTGAGTGGACCTATAGTTTTGCTCAAGCTTCACCACTAGCGCATCTGGGTAATCACTCTCAAAATTCAATATATTGCGGTAGTCTGCACCACGCCAACTATATATAGACTGCCAGTCGTCGCCCACTACGCATATATTCTGATCTTTATTTACCAGCAACTGCACTATTTTGTACTGCGCAGCATTGGTGTCTTGGTACTCGTCTATAAATATATGCTTAAAATATCGTTGCCAACGCTCGCACACATCCTTTTTGCTACTCAGCAAATGCACTGTTTCCTTTAGTAAATCGTCAAAATCGAGCGCTTTTTGTTCTTTGCGTAATTTTTCGTACAGTCTGTATATTTTGGCTACGTCACGCGCACGTGGGTAGCTAGCATTGTCTTCCATTTCATCTGGCGTTATAAGGTCGTTTTTGGCATTGCTTATCTGCGCGCTCACACTACGCGGCTTTAGCTGTGCGGTGTCTATACTTAGCTGTTTCATGGCCTCCTTTATGACACTTTGGCGATCGTCTTCGTCAAATATCACAAACTTAGGGTCCACGCCTATATGTGCGCCATCTTGGTGTAACATGCGCACACAAATACCATGAAACGTACCCATCCACGGCATGAAATAGCGAGGAGGGGCCTGCCCCTCCGGCTTCGAACCGAAGTGAATTCGGTTACTCGCCTCCACCCCCTGAAGCTCGCTGCCGCTCGTGCTTTGCGAGGTCTTCATTAGTGACCACACGCGTTCGCGTAGTTCACGTGCAGCCTTGTTGGTAAATGTCACGGCCAAAATCTGCTCGGGATATACCTGTTGATTTTGTATCAAGTACGCTATACGATGCGCTACGGTTTTAGTTTTACCGCTGCCAGCGCCAGCCAATATCAATAGCGGCCCAGACGTTTTTTGAACAGCAGCCGCTTGCGCCGCATTTAAACCCTCGAGAATATCCATTACACCTATTATATAGGGTTATTGCCTAAATAAGAATAAGAACCCAAGCCCAGCTGAAATAACTACAACAGTTGCAAGAACTATAAGTATACTCGTCATCGGTATACCGCGTGGCTTCTTTTTGGCACCCAATATCTTTTCACGGTCTTTAGGGTCCACCTTATTGATGTCATACTCAGCCCCAGGCGCCGTATCGGTAGTTATCTCAACAGGAGCTTTTACATGCTCTTTCACCCCTGTATCAGCCGACTCAACTTCTTGTAGTGATTTCGGAGGTTTTGGAGCCTCTGGGGCTTTTACTTCTACTTTTTCTATAATCGAAAGCTCAGAAGCATGTTCTTCTTCTGGAGTACCAGTCGCAAATTTACTTGCATCAAGCATGCGCTGCATGTCCACTTCATTTCGCGACTTATTAAGATCGCCTACACCAAACAGACTCGACGAATCTATATCATCAGACTCGAATTCTTTGCTTTTATAGTCCGAGTGATGATCTTTTTTGGCACCAACACCTTCGCCGCCCAGCGGGCGCTTGTCTACTTTAGCATCTGGCAAAAACGGTGACGTAACAGGTTGGGTATTGTCTTTGCTGCCACTCGCAACCCCTAAATTAGCTGACTGCAGCACTCTACCCTCGCGAGATACTTTAGGTTGCATGGTATCCGGTTTTTTGATATCAGATATAATCGGCTGTATCAACTTGCCACGCGTAGAATCACCTGTAATCAAATTAGAACCAGGACGATCAGTCACAAGTGCACCACTCGGTCGATCTGGCACTGCAACATTGCGCATATCAGACTTAGGATTGACCATGTCTAGGAAACGACCACTACTCGGGCGCGGAGTACTTATCGATTTTCGCTCCGGTATACCTTCGTCGCGCTCGGGTTTTTCGCTCGGTACTTCGTCGTCACTCTTCGGCTTCTCTACAGTAGGGGTACTATTATTCTTGACCGCAATCGGGTGCTCATCGTCTGCACGGCCAGCTTCTTTGTCGTCTACTATCGTCAAAACATTTTCATCGTCATCGTGAGCTTCAAGCGACATACCGCCAAGCTTTTCAGCTGCAACGCTAACTTTTTGAAACTTTGGACTCTCATCATCTTTTAGAGTAGGCTTTATATCTAAGTTTTTCACCACATCTTCATCAGCAGTGGTCGTATAGCCAGAATTAACCTTACCCATAAGGGCGTTGACTTGCTTATCGAGTTCATCAAAGTCTAAATCTGCCACTATTCGTCCTCTAACTTATGTGCACTTTCTGCAATTGCAGCAAAACTTGGCACCGACAAGCTTGCGCCACCCACCAATAGTCCATCGATACCCTCTGTCTTAAGGTAAGATAGCGCACTATCGGCCGTAACACTACCTCCGTAAAGTATACGCAAATTATCAGCAGCGGCTTTGCCATAAAGGTGAGCAACCTGCCGGCGTATGGCTGAAGCTGCTTTTTTGGCATCTAGCGGTGCGGCATTTTTGCCTGTACCTATGGCCCACACTGGCTCATATGCGACCACTACGTCTTCTAGCTCTTCGCTAGTTACATTTGCCAAGCCACCCACTAGTTGGTCATGAATTACATCCAAAGTTTCACCCTCAGACCTATCGCGAGCTGTCTCGCCCACGCACAAAATCGGTTTTATGCCATTGCGCACAGCAGCCTGCACCTTATTGCGGATTTCTTTGTCGTTTTCCTTAAATACATGACGGCGCTCGCTGTGACCAATTATGGCGTAGTCTACTATGCCACGCAGTTGAGTGGCAGATACTTCGCCGGTAAAAGCACCGTGATCACGCCAATATAAATTCTGGCTCGCCAGCTTGAACTGACGCCTATCAACCTGCAAACTAAGCGACTGCAAGGCCAGCATAGTAGGTGCCAGCACCACTTCTACATCGCGATGAGATTTTACTTCGCTACTAAGTTTATGGATAAACAAACTAGCCTCCTGAACCGTAAAGTTCATCTTCCAGTTAGCGACGATTAGTTTCTTATCCCTTGCCATAGTTATGCTTTCGTTTAGTTTAACTTAATTTCCTTGCGACGTCGAGTATCGGCATCTAGTAAACACTCTACGCCAGGTAACTTTTTGCCTGCCATGAGATCTAGCCCAGCCCCACCACCAGTAGATACATGCGTGAAACTTCCGCCCTTCTTTACATCCCATTTTAGTACAAAATCTGCCGTATCGCCACCGCCTACAATAGATGTCACCTTGGGGTGAGTAGCGAGCGTAAGGGCTACGCGTGCCGAGCCATGGGCAAAGTTAGGAAACTCCGCCATACCAAGTGGGCCGTTCCATATCACTGTACCAGCACCCTCGAGTACCTTGCAGAATTTCTCTATAGTTTCGTCACCTATATCTAGTGCTATATCGTCATCTTTGACCTCACCTATTTTACGAAGTTCACGCGGTGCTTTATCGCTAAACTCTTGCGCTACAGCCACATCTACAGGTGTTACCACGTAGTCATCAACCCTGTCGCCAGCTTTTGCCTTAGCGGCCGCATATATACCGTCTAGAGTTGCTTGCTGGTCGTCCTCTACCTTGCTCTTGCCTACGCTCGCACCCTTGTATTTCAGGAATGTATTAGCCATAGCACCACCTATCAGCACCGTATCGGCTAGCTTCACAAATCGTTCTACGACTTGAATTTTATCGCTCACTTTGGCACCGCCGAGCACCGCCACAAATGGCCGCTTAGGTGCCTCCATAGCATCACTTATAGTAGTGTACTCGCGCTCTAGCAAAAACCCAGCTACGCCAGGGATCTCATTAGTTATGGCATCTGTACTAGCGTGCGCACGGTGCACTACGGCAAATCCGTCTTGCACAAAATAGTCCGCCCGTGCCACTCTAGCTATACCTTTGGCAAATTTCGCGTCGTTTTCTTCCTCGCCAGGGTCAAAGCGCAAGTTCTGCAGCATAATTATATCGCCATTTTTGGACTTTTTGACAGTTTGATAAGCCAAATCACCCACTATGTCGTCTACAAACGTCACGTCTTTCTTAAGCAGTTTACTAAGGTATTTTGCCACCGGCTCCAGGCTATACTCTAGCTTGCGTTCACCATCTGGCCTACCCAAGTGACTTATAAGCACCAGCGAACAGCCATGCTCTAGCAGATATTCTAGGGTTGGCAAACTAGCACGTATGCGCAAATCATCGCTCACTTTGCCATCTTTAAGAGGTACATTGTAATCCACGCGCACCAACACTCGCGTATGATCGCCGCGAATCAATGGTAAATCTTTGACGGTTTGTTTAAAGAATGCCACCCTAATTTAATTTCCTTATGCTTGTATGGCTTTATTCTACCATACGAACTTTAATTGTGTCAGTACCCCCAGTTACTCCAGGTTGGCGACCACTGACAATCACCACCGATACCGTATCTGCGTCGCCAAAAAATCCTTCATCTTTGAGTTCTTTGGCTATTTTGTAGCCGGCCTTTTCGCCATCTGGGCGTACGTACGACCTATTGGCATAGCTAAGCGCTAGCTGCCGTGCCGCACGAGGCTCGCTAGTGACACTAATTATCGGTAGATTAGGCCTATGCGCCGCTATATTCGCCGCCGTAGAGCCAGATTTTGTCTCGGCAACTATAGCTATAGAATTTAATCGCTCGGCTAAATGCACAGCCGCATTACTTATAGCATCTTGACGTGTTTTAAGCCCTGGCAAAAAGTCTATAGACGCCACCGAACTGTGGTCTTGCGTATATAATATTATCTTTTTCATGGCCGCCACCGCCTCTGTGGGGTACTTACCATTAGCCGTCTCGTCGCTCAACATCACCGTGTCGGCACCCAGTATCACCGCTGTAGCCACGTCGCTCACCTCGGCACGAGTTGGCTCAGGTGAATCTACCATGCTTGCTAGCATTTGCGTTGCTACTATGCTTAGTTTTCCGTGCTTGCGACATAGCGCAATTATACGTCGCTGAATTATCGGTACTATCTCGGCGCCAGTCTCTACCGCCAAGTCGCCACGCGCTACCATCACGCCATCGCTAGCTTTTACAATCTTCTCCAAAGTATCATGCTCTATCGCCGCTTTGGTCTCGATTTTGGCTATAATCATAGCGTTTGAGCCGTGGCTAAGTAGTATTTGACGCAGATTTATAACATCTTCGGCCGACTGCACAAAACTCAGCGCCACGTAGTCTACGTCTACTTTTGCACCGTATTCTATGTCTTCTAAGTCTTTTGGCGTCAATATATCACCACCAAAGTCGGTATCTGGCAAGTTTATGCCCTTGCGGCTCATCAACACGCCGTCGTTGGCGACTTTTACCACCACAGCCTTGCTGTTTGGTATGTCCACTACAGTAGTACGCACTTTGCCGTCGAATATGTATATCGTCTCGCCTACCTTTACCTTTTCGGCCAAATTGTACTGTACTGGCAAGTGAAATTTACCATCGTGCTCTATATCGTATTCTAGAGTCAATTCGTCGCCCTCGGCCACAAGCACGTTGTCTTTTAGATTACCCAGGCGAATTTTTGGCCCCTGTAAATCCTGCAAAATAGCAATCGGCTTGAGCGGGTACGAGCGTATCCACTCTATTTGCTGGTCGCGCTCCTCGTAACTGCCATGGCTAAAGTTTAGGCGAAAGCCATTTACGCCGGCATGTACGAGTTCGTGTATAGCTTCTTTGGTGTTGGTTGCTGGCCCGATTGTAGCCAAAATTTTTGTTCGTTTAAAAAGTAATCCCATATAGTGTATATTTTACCATATTTCACCTGTAAATTAAATACTCCCCCAGTGTTTCTGGGGGAGTTCGAGCAGCCTAGGCCACTCGGTCGGCCACCTGCTTCGCTAGCTCGTACAGAGCCACGCGCCGCTGGTAGTCCGGTGTGTTGTT
>JAGQND010000038.1 GCA_020428265.1 Candidatus Saccharimonadota bacterium
CACGTCGAAAAAATTGGTAAATTATATTCTTTCCCGGGAAGCCTTGGTAGAAACGGCGCAAGCGTCGACACCGTCACATATGGCGTAGACCTAAACTACCAAGACACCATGAATCTTAAGCTAGTATCTGGCCGGCTATTAACTAAAGACGACCAAAAATCAATCGTCATAAACACCGCTGCGGCTAAAGCAGTTGGGCTTGACGAAAGTGGCAAAGACGCTGTGGGCAAATCACTGAATCTAATGGTGCCATTAAAAAACGTAGACGCCAAGAAGGACAAATTCCAGTACGACTACAAAATCGTTGGTGTCGTGTCCACAGGATCCGGCAGCGAAATATACATTCCATCTTTCTACTTCGACACCGCTGGTGTACCCGCCTACTCACAAACGCGCATAGTCGTCGACGACACATCTAACATTGCAAACATGCGAAAGTCCATCGAAAGCAAGGGATTCCAAACAGCTTCTCCAAGCGACACTATAGAGCAAGTCAATCAAATGTTTACAGTATTTAACTTCATTATGATCGGGTTTGGATCAATCGGCATGCTTATCGCCGTACTGGGTATGTTCAACACCTTAACTATTTCGCTACTTGAACGAACCAAAGAAATCGGCCTCATGATGACTATGGGCGGCCGCAACCGTGACATGAGCAAGCTGTTCATCATAGAATCGTTAATCCTCAGTGTTATAGGCGCAATTATAGGCATAGTATTAGCTATAGCTGGTGGCCAAATCATAAACTTTGTCATGATGAGCGTTGCACACAGCCGCGGTGTTACGGGTGACTTCCAACTGTTCGCGATCCCATGGTGGCTTGTACTCGGTATGGTAGCTTTTATGTCCCTAGTGGGCATTCTGGTGGCGTTTTTCCCGGCCAAGCGTGCCAACAGCATAGACCCCATAGATGCCCTGCGTCGCGAATAACCAGCCACAACCACGTGCTAAGATGCGCCAACTGGTAGTTTTATCTTTTTGAGCGTGTGTACACGATTTGCTAAGTCTGCCACCTTACTCCAATCGGTAGTGCCATCCGACATAATAGTCAATATGTAAGCACCGTAATTTGTGTCATACACTACAGCTGTATCGTTGTGTACGGTTTCGCTCTGGCCAACTATATGCTGCATACTCTTTAAGCCGGTTCCCTTTGGTATACCGTCGTTATCAGTACTAGTGCGTGATGTCTCTAGTACTCTAGTGCCACCCTCAGCTCGTGCAAGGCTGCCTACATACAGCCCCTTTGTCATAGTCTGCAAATCACCAGCTGTAGTAGTCGTCTTATCTCCAAACACTGTACTATTTAAGCCAGCCGCCTTTATACGATCCATCATTCTGGCATAGCCAAAGAAGTTATAAAATCCGTCGCGGCACCCCTTATCAAACTGAGTGAGCATCATCTTGAAACATTCTGTCTCTCCCGTAGAGCCACTTATAACATCAACTGGACGTATAAAGCCCGTTTTCAACTCTAGTAAATCAACATAGGCTATGTACATAGACTCTATACCGGCCGCCGGCATTACTGCACTCGTATTGTAAGATGCTTTTCGTTTTTTCTCAGCACCACTAATTTCTTCAAATGATATTCCCCATTTAGCTTCAGGATTATCTTGCGCAAATTGCGTAAATAGTGCAGTGAAGCCATTGCTTGTGGGCGAATAGCTGCGAGTATATTTTACCGTGGGTGGCACCGATACAGTCGCACCCACAGCTTGTTGCAACTTGCCATTTATGTAGTCAGCTACAGACTGAGTGATTTTAGGTATATCTAGGTCACGCCCCGGTGCACCATCTACTCGCGAAGTTTCGTTGAAATCAAGCGTAGAAACTTTACTCACGCCAGGCGTTTTTATAAGTTTCGCCGCAATACCTTGGTGTAAATAGTCCAGCATACGCTTAGAATTAACAGCAAATAACAATCGTGCTTGCTCGTTGGCCTTCTTTACGAGTGATTGCTCTGGCACATCAGCAGTAAAATCAAGCCAACTCAACACTACTCTACCCGGTATATTATCGGTATTACTATCCACTTTTATAGGCATAGCCGCACTCATGCGGCCATTTAGCTTAGCGGCCAGGTCGCGCGCCATGTTGTCTGTTATCGGCGCCGCTGTTTCTACAGTGCTTATAGTCACTTTGTTATCTGCGTCTGAGCTAGGCTGCACTTTAGCCAAGGCCTGCTGAAACTCCGTAAGGTCACACCTACCACCAGCTATAGACGGTACTAGCTGCAGCTGACTATCTATCAGTTTCAAACTCGCATTTTGGTAAGGTATACTACAGTCCGAACCAACTTTACTTTGCGTATAATCTGCAATTTTATTTTTATCGTAGGTATACTCTATATCACCCGTAGTTTGCATGCCGGCTGCCCAAAATATAGAAGTTGGCACAAGCCTTAACCAAAATGGATAACTCATGGGCTCAAGTCGAGCAGTATTATCTACACCAATCCCCACATCTTTCATGGCCGGAGTCAAAAACGCCGCACCATTTTTACCAAAAAATATCTTAAGCTTCAGCCCACCATATAGGCCATTTAATTTACTAGCAGCCTCATCTTTATGCATACCGCCGATGTCTACACCATCTACCGTAGTGCCCGGAATAAGACGCGCGCCTGGGTATACTATCTGGTACACAACTTGCCCCAGTATCAAAACACCCACAAATATACCTAGCAACATCAGCCAGTGACGCTTCAACCAATAGCTAAACTCTAATGAATTCATACTCTATTAGTATAGATTATGCTTATGTTTTTGTGAACACCTAGAGTGCCCGCCACGCTTCTATCTGCCTAGTAAGCTCGGCCAGTTGTCCCCAGTCACCAGCACCGTCGGTAAGTATCACCAAAACATACGTACCGCTCGGGCTATAAACTATAGATGCATCGTGCAACAATCCCCACAAAAACCCAACCTTGTCGGCCACAGGACCACTAGCACCAGCCGGCACACCCTTGCGGTATACGTTACGCTTCATGGCACTTATCAGCCGATTTTGACTATCTTGCGTCAAGCTACCTAGCTGTCCCCGCGCTAAGTCTGCCAAAAACGCCGCCTCATCTTCCGCGGTAGAGTATATATTGTCTTTCAAAAACGTACTATTTTTGAGACCCAAATCATTTTGTATATCCTGCGTCAGAGCCTTTTGGCCAATTTTATACAGCAAAGCCTCGGCACAAGGATTGTCGCTATTTACAATCATCTTATCAAAACACGTTGCCAGGTTTTGCCCGCCCGATATTATGTCACTCCAGTTAAATTGCCCAGCGTCGACACGCTTCAGCGTACCGTACGCCACAAATAGTTTATACGTACTCGCCGTCACAAATGCCCGCGACTCGTTGTACCCGCCATGACGCATCGCGCCACTAAGCTCAACGTACTTTACTCCATAAGTCCCCGGGTGAGTTTCAGCAAATTGCTGCAGCAAAGCCTTCAGCCCTTCATCTGACTTTGTATATTGTCTGTCGTAAGTCACATTCGCCGGCACAGTCTTTGTTAGCGCCTCTATATCCACATCGCGACCATTTATATATTCAGTGAGCGCGGTCAATGTTGCATCGCGGTCAAGCGTACGTCCACTAGCTCCTAGCTGCTGACTTATCACCTGAAAGTCTAACGTTTTCACTCTACTAGTCCCGGGTTTTATATATACTTTAGGCTGCACTTCTTTATCCATAAACTCACCGGCTTTTTCGCCATCTATCGTAGCTTGTATACCCTCATTTGGAGCACTAAATTGTAGCCAACTCAGCAGCGTATTTTGTGGCACCAACACCACACCAGTACTAGTATTTATTCGCACCCCTGTGCTACGTTCCATAAACTTAGCTCGCGCCGCTTCCGCCGCTTTGTTTTGTATAGGCGCCGGGTGTGCAACCATAGCTATTTTCACCTTACTATCACCTAATTTTGGCTTTACGTTCATGAGTGTCTTTTTCACGTCATCTAGCTTACAAGTGCCGCCATTTATCACCGGAACTATCTGTAGCCCACCATCTTTATACACCAGGCTCGCATTTTCAGGTTTTACATCACACGATCCGCCCAGTTTCTTGTCTACATATTCATCAACTTTTTTGCTATCGTATTTATACTCCAGTTCACCCTGGCTTATAGCAGCATGAGCCCACCAAAGCGAAGTAGGAATCAATCTTAGCCAAAGCGGATATTCCGCCGCTTTCACTATATTTTCACTTTTTATTGTCACGCCAATTTCCGCTGGCTTTGGAGTCACGTAAGCCTTGGGGCTGTCGCCAAAATACACTTGTAGCTTCTGATTTTTCAAATCATTATCAAGCATTTTTATGACATCATCTACTTGTTGCCCACCTACATTCTTACCTTCTATAACAGTACCAAGCGGTAACTTATTCCACGGATATCCAAGCTGTAGCCCTATAACCACAGCTAGTAATCCACCCACACCAAACAAACTAAGTCGTTTCCAGTGCTCACTCATATATCCCCATACGGAAGATTTTTTGAGTCTTTGCATATCTTTATTATACCAATATATCTAAGGATTTGCTGAGTAACTCGACTTCTTCGGTTTTGCCCTCAGCCTCACGCACAGCTATTTCCTGTCGCAGCCATGCTATATGTTCATTCTCGGGCGCCACCTCACTCGCCAGTCGTATGCTTCGCGCTGAGTGGTCTTTTTTCACAAGTATCCCCTTGCTTATCAGCCCGTCCACGTGTACAGCTACCGTACTCACAGACTTATAATTCAGCGCATTCATAATCTCACGGTAACTCGGCGCATAACTATGTTCATTTATAAATTCACGTAAATACTCAAGCAGTTCTTGCTGTTTTTTTGTGGCTCGCTCTTTTACCATATACCGTTCCTTTCCCTACACCAACTATCGCTATGGCGGCTAGTCCCCACCAAAGTATACTCACAGTGTCGTCTACCCATACGGGCAACAGCAGACCGACAAATGCCAAGCCCACGCCGCCAGCAAACGTACCAAGCGCTAGCGCTTTTCCACGTTGTTTCCACAGGCGCCACATAACTTCCACATACAGCCAACTATATAAAGCTAGTCCCAGCCACCCAATTTCGTGCGCTATAAACAAATACTGATTCTCAATTATAAGCGGCTCCTCGCCAAGCAGTGACGCCGAACCAGTACTCCCTACACCCGCCCCTAGCGGCTGTGCCAAAACTCGCGCAGTACCATCGTACAAAGAATCCACATGCCCCTGGTTTGAGTCTATCGCCGCGCCAGTCGCAGGGTTATTATGCATGATAACATTCGACACAAAATAACTATCACGCGCCGCCCACAACACCATGCCAGTAGCCAAAATCATCACCGCACACCACAATGCCATACGCTTACGCAGCTTACCGCCCAGCGGCACTAGTCCAGCCACCACTATAGCCGCTCCAGCCGCCAGCAAACTACTACGCGAATAACTCGCCACCAGTGCAAATGCAGCTGCAAAACTCATAGCGGCAAGCAATATTTTTTCGCGCTTGCCCAGGCGCTGTCTCATAGCAATAGCCACCGCAAAACCTAACACCACCACTGCATACGCACCCAGCGGGTTTGGCCCGCGCAAAGTACTATTTATGCGCACCAACGCCGGATTGTCATCTACCAACAGATAAGGTGATATCGTAGACCGCGAGTAACCAATACCCGCCAGAACGTCCCGCGGCAACACAGTAGCCTGCAACACCGCAAAACCTAACACCACCACTGCACCAGCGGCATATGCTTTTAGTAGCCATTTGACATACCCGGGTTCTAGTCGTAGTAACATATACAACACTACAAAGTACAACACATATCGTAAATCTATCAGCAGCCCAGCCTGAGCTTGCTCCACACCATTCCATAGTATCCCTAGCACGACAAAGTGCAGCACCGCATAAGCCAACGACAATTGCACCAGCCTATCTTGCAACAATTCGCGCACCTTACCGCGCCTATACGCCGCTACCACCACAGCTACCAGCGCCACGGCAGTCAATATTTCTTTCCAAGCTTTCGCATAGTTTGCACCGTCTGCCCACACGGTACTGAGCCACACCATAAGCGGCGCATGCACCACCACACCCACCGCCACAATCACCAACAGCCAAGCCGCTACCCTAGTGTAAAAGTCACGCTTCATTACCCCCATTATAGCGCATTTTTACGCCTAAAATGTTATAATATGCCCCATGCCTACAGGTAATTCCAAACTCTACAGCCTCGTCCTACTCATAGCCGATATTTTAGTCCTCCTCGGAGTATTCTCGCTCGCCTACATAGTGCGTGTGCAGTACGACAGCCGCCCACTCCTCACACCCGTCTACGCCACAGATTACATACTAACTTTCCTCACTTTCCTACCATTCTGGCTCATCATCTTCGCCGCACTCGGGCTATACAACCGCCACACCTACAACCGCCGCTTGGTCGAGTGGAGCAAAATCGCCCTCGGCTCTTTCATCGGCATCCTAGTCATCATCGGCTGGGAATACGTCAGCGGCGAGCACTTTTTCCCCGCACGCTTAGTGGCATTTTACGCCCTCATTGGCTCGTTTAGCTTTTTACTTGTCGAGCGCGAAATTCTACGCACCGCACGCGACATATTATATAAGTTCAACATCGGCATTCGCCGCGTACTCATCATCGGCAATTCCGACGCCACACGCGACATCGCCGAAAATCTATCACACACCGCCCGCAGCGGTTACCAAATTGTCGCACTTGCCGGCCCTGCCAAGTTTGTGCCTGTCGGCCTTCACGCCCAGCACTTCACCAACGTCGAGTCAGCACTTAAGTCCATCAAATCGCTCGGTATCAACACAATTATTCAAACAGATTTATACGACAGCGACGAGCGCAACCAGCGCATACTTGGCGCCGCGCAGTCGCACCACATAGACTACAATTTCATACCCGGCGAACCCGAGTTTTACACCGGCAAAAACACCGTCGACGTCTTTCTAGGCTATCCCATGATTACCGTCAGTCAAACTCCACTCATCGGCTGGGGCGCCATCGCCAAGGAAGTATT
>JAGQND010000039.1 GCA_020428265.1 Candidatus Saccharimonadota bacterium
CTTGGTGAGCCCGGTGGGGCGAGAGATTTTGTCATCTCGCCCCACCGGGACTCGTCGTGATGGGGAAACTTGGGGGATTACTTCACTCGGGGCAGTGCCCACTGCAGTGCTGCGATGGCGAATTCGACGCCGATCAGTGCTTTGGAGTACTGCTTGCCGTCTTTCAGGTTCGCCTTGGCGACCAGCTGCGCCTTGATGATGGCCAGTTGCAAGTCGTCGCTCGGCGACATCGAGTACGGGTCGGTGACGGCCGCCATGACGGCGTCGTAGCCGACCTTGCGCGGGTCATTGGCCGGCAGCTCGGTGTAGTCGAGCCGGACGATGTCGCGACCATGTCGACTGATGTCGACGTACGCCGCGGCCTCGAGAACCAGCCTTTCGCGCTTGGCATCGATGACTAGGCGCTCGAGTTGTTCGAGGGTCATGAGGTCATCGTCGTAGTCGGTCGCCAGGTCGTCCTGCTCATCCGCAGCTTCCTGCTGCGCTTTGAGCTTGGCCTCGCGGGCCTTGGCGGCCAGCTTGCTCAGCTCCTTGAGGCCGGGCTTGTTGGCGAACTTCTTGTTCAGGACCTGGTATCCCATTTGTTAATATCCAATCTGCCCTCTGGGGGCGTCGACGAGGTGTGGAACATGTCCACTCTTTAATTATAGCATAAATCTTATAGAATGTCAATATATGTAATAAATAAATTAGCACTCTATTGACGCGAGTGCTAATTATGGATATACTAAATATAGCACTTTGATTGTAGGCAAAAAGCTTGCGTTCAAGTCATGGAGGAAAGATAATGGATAATATGTCAGATGATTACGCTGAGTTTGTAGCAAAGCTTACGAGCAACGCTCGCACTAGCTTGCAGCATGCCGATGCTATAGCGCGCAGCTACGGCAGTGCGTATATAGGTACAGAACACTTGCTGTTGGGTGTGCTTGCACAGGGGTCATCTGTAGCGGCTAAGGTGTTGGCTGATGCCGGCGTGACGCTCGACAAGGCCGAGGTAGCGCTAAACTTAACTCCACGTACTCTTATAGTTAGCACAGGGTCTAAGGGCCTGAGCGAAACTGCTAAATTAACCCTAAAAATGAGTTGGGATATAGCTCGTGAGTTCCACCAGGACTACTTGGGCACCGAACACATACTATATAGTATATTGAGCCAGAAAAACGCGCGCGCTACAGTGCTGCTGCGTGATATGCAGGTAGACGTGCCGTCGCTGACAGATGAACTGGAAGAGTTTTTTGACAGGCAAATTGACGATTATCACCAGGGGCGAGACGAAAACGCTACCAAGAAAAAGCAGCAAAAGACTCGCGGTGGATCGTTAGAGGTGTACGGCACCGACCTGACCCAAAAAGCACGTGCTGGCGAGCTAGACCCTGTAATAGGCCGCGACCGTGAGCAAGAGCGACTAGTGACTATTCTGAGCCGACGCAGCAAGAACAACCCTGTACTGATAGGTGAGCCTGGTGTGGGTAAAACTGCTGTAGTGGAAGGCTTGGCGCAGCGCATAGTAGCCGAAGATGTGCCAGACCATCTGCTGGACCGCCGTGTGGTGCAACTAGACCTTGCGGCTATGATAGCTGGTACTAAATATCGTGGCGAGTTTGAAGAACGCCTGAAAAAGGTGGTAGATGAACTAAAAGAGCAGCAAAATGTGATTGTATTTGTGGATGAGCTACACCTGATAATGGGTGCTGGCGCAGCTGAAGGTGCGCTAGATGCGGCCAATATGTTAAAGCCGGCGCTAGCACGGGGTGAACTGCACATGATAGGCGCAACTACACTAGATGAATACCGTAAACACATAGAAAAAGACAGTGCGCTAGAGCGAAGGTTCCAAGCGATAGTGGTAAAAGAGCCAAGCCTACGCGACACCGAAAAGATACTAAAAGGCCTGAAGAGTTACTACGAAAAGCACCACGGAGTGAAGATTAGTAGTGAAGTAATAGATGACGCTGTGTACATGGCAGACCGCTATGTGAGCGAACGCTACATGCCCGACAAAGCCATAGACGTGATAGACGAAGCTGCGGCACTGGTGCGGGTAAAGAACAACAAAAAACCTAGTAAGGTGCGTGACTTGAACCGTCAGCTAAAATCGCTGAACGAAAAAATGGACGACGCCGTGAATATGGAAGATTTCGAGCGGGCGGCACTGTATAAAACTCGTATAAGTCAGCTACAGGAAAAGCTCAAAGAAATAGAGCAAAACGGCAGTGATGCGGCCATAGAATTGACTGGTGAAGATATAGCAAATGCTATATCGACTATGACCGGTATACCGCTGAAGCGCCTGCAAAAATCGGAAACAAAGTTGCTGCGTAATCTGGAGCGGCATTTAGGCAAATACGTAATAGGCCAAAAAGAGGCTGTGCAGACGGTGGCTAAAGCGATACGACGCTCGCGTAGTGGTGTGTCGAGCAGCAAGCGGCCGATTGGATCGTTTGTGTTTATGGGCCCAACTGGCGTGGGTAAAACTGAGCTTGCTAGGGTGCTTGCGCGCGAGGTGTTTGGTAGTGACGAAGCTTTGATTAAAATCGACATGAGTGAATTTGGCGAAAAGCATAATACCAGCAGGCTGGTGGGTGCGCCGGCGGGCTATGTGGGCTACGAAGACGGCGGTAAACTTACCGATAAAATTCGTCGCCAGCCATATAGCGTGGTACTGTTTGATGAAATAGAGAAGGCGCATAGTGATGTGTTTAATATGTTGCTGCAACTACTCGAAGATGGCAAATTAACCGATGCCAAGGGCCGTGAGGTGGACTTTACGAACACTATTATAATCCTCACTAGCAACTTGGGTGCAGACCGCATGATGAAAGAATCGTCGCTAGGGTTTCATGCTGTAAATCGTGATGACCACAAAAAGCTCGATGCCGTGCACGAGGAAAATGCCGAAGCAGCTCGCGAAGCACTGAGCAAGCGTATGCGACCAGAACTAATAAACCGTTTTGACGCTATAGTGACGTTTCGTGCACTTACAACCGTGGAGGTGGGTAAGATATTTGACAACCTGGTGGCCGAGCTACAAGAGCGAATTAGCAAAAAAGGTATAAGCCTAGTGGTGAAGCCGACAGCCAAGCGCTACTTGATAAAAAAGGGCTACGACGAAAAATATGGCGCTAGGCCGCTAAGACGAGCTATACAAGACGAGTTGGAACATGAGCTTGCAGAGGGTATACTAGATGATAAGTATGAAAAAGGCACTGTATTAGCCGTGACAGCAAGAGGGGGTAAACTTGTATTCAACGTCGTCGCCGAACAACCAGCCTAAACGACGCGCTAGCTGGCGTGGGCTGATATTTAGCGTATTGCTGCTGCTGGCAAGTTTTTGGGTGGTTGCCAACAAGCAATATATTGCAGATTTGATAAGCTATGTAAGGTATACACCTACAGCTGAAATTGCCGCTATAGCCGAGCGCTCTACTATGACCGAAAAAGGTCGGTTTATGTTTTATGTGACACACCCGAGCGTAGACGAAAAAGATGCGTTTAATCAAGAGTGCACAAATAAGGAGACGGGTGTAGCGATACTTGGCTGCTACTCGGCAAACCGTATATATGTGTATGACGTCAAGGATAGTCGACTGGACGGCATAAAAGAAGTAACGGCGGCCCATGAAATGTTGCATGCTGTGTATGAGCGCTTGAGCGCGAGCGAGAAAACTACAGTTAATGAACTATTGGAGTATGAGTACCGCAAGCTGACCAAGAATCCAGCATTTGAAGCGCGTATGGCGTTTTATGACAAAATCAAGCCGGGTGAGCGCAATAATGAGCTGCACTCAATAATTGGCACGGAAGTGGCAGATATAAGCCCAAGACTAGAGGAGTATTATAAAAAATACTTCAATGACCGTGGGGCTGTAGTAAAAATGAATCAGCGCTACGAAGCTGTGTTTAGCGAGCTTGAGAAAAGTGCAGATGATTTGGCGCAGCGTATGGACGACCTAAGTAAGAAAATCGAGGCATCAAAAGTGCAATATAAGACAGACGTTGATGCGCTAAATGCCGATATACAGCGCTTTAACGAACGCGCGGCGAGGGGTGATTTTAGGTCGCAAGCACAGTTTAATAGTGAGCGTGTGGCACTTACGAGTAGAGTGTCGGGGCTAGAAAATAGTCGTGATACCATAAACGCCGATGTAGTAGAGTTTAATCAGTTGGTAAAGCAATATAACGAGCTGGCGACGCAAACGAATAGCCTATATAAGAGTATAAATAGTACACTGCCCGACCCGCCTAAGGTACAATAAGGTATATGGCGAAGAGTAAAACGGCGTTTGTGTGTCAAAATTGTGGCTCGACATACCCCAAGTGGACGGGGCGCTGTGATAATTGTGGCGAGTGGAATACTTTGGTAGAACAGGCGCCTGCGGCTAGTGGCAATTCTGCCGTGGCGCGCAGTAGCGGTAAGGCACTTAAGGTGCAAGCTATTGGCGATATTACTAGCGATAGCAAAACTTCTAGACTAGGCACAGGTATAGAGGATTTAGATTTGGTGCTGGGCGGTGGAATATTGCCCGGCGGAGTTGTGCTACTAGCTGGGCAGCCGGGTATGGGCAAGAGTACACTGCTTTTGCAGGTAACAGCGCATATAGCGACTAGCGTGCCGGTGCTTTATGTGAGCGGTGAGGAGTCGGCGTCGCAGGTAAAACTACGTGCGGAGCGCCTAGGTGCCGATGGTAGCGAGAAACTTAGCTTTGCAGCTAGTACTTCGGCTGATGATATAGCAGCTAGTATACGCAGTGGTAAGTTTAAGCTGGTGATAGTAGATTCTATACAGACTTTGACCCTAGGTGAGCTAACTAGCGCGCCTGGCACGGTGAGTCAAATAACTAATAGTAGCAATGTGATAATACAAGCGGCCAAAGCCAGCGGCGCGGCTGTGGTGCTTGTGGGACACGTGACAAAAGAAGGTTCGATAGCTGGGCCAAAAGTGCTAGAGCACTTAGTGGATGTAGTACTGCAGTTTGAGGGTGACAGGTACGGTGGTTTTAAGGTAGTCCGCGCTATCAAAAACCGCTACGGTAGCACTAGTGAAGCAGCTATATTTGAAATGGACGACCGTGGGCTGAGTGTGGTAGAAAACCCTTCGGCGGCGCTACTAGCTGAGCGTCAAAACGCCGATGGTTCGGTGGTGCTAGCGACGCTCGAGGGTACTAGGCCGCTACTGGTAGAAATACAGGCACTTGTAAATCCGACAAGTTTCGGGTATCCTAAGCGTACGGCTAGCGGGTTTGATTTAAACCGTCTCAATCTCCTAATCGCGGTCTTAGAGCGACGCACAAAATTGAATTTATCTGATAAAGACATATACATAAACGTCGTGGGTGGACTGCGGCTGGCCGACCCTGCTGCCGACTTAGCAGTATGTATGGCGATAGCCAGCGCGGCTGCTGGTAGGCGCTTGGACGACGGTGTAGTCGTGTTTGGCGAAGTAGGTCTGGGCGGAGAAGTACGCTCCGCAAACAGCCCAGATAGGCGCATAGCCGAAGCCAAAAAACTTGGCTTCACCAAAGCTATTGCTCCGCAAACGAGCAAAAAGAATTCATTCGTATCGGGCGTCAAAGACCTACGCGCGGCACTCATAGACTACTTACAAAAATAACTTAAACTTTAAGGAGTAAAATGCAAATTTTAACAATTTTAATATTATGTTTGGTGACTGCAACATTTGCAGAAATCACCTACTTGCTGGTGACTCAAAACCGCAAAAACCCTAACAAAAAGCGACTAATGTTTGTGGATACATCGGTGCTAATAGATGGCCGTATAGTACCTGTAGTAGAGAGTGGCTTTGTGACTGATACTATAGCTATACCACGTAGTGTGATTGGTGAGTTGCAGTTTTTGGCTGACAATGCCGACCATGATAAGCGCTCAAAAGCGCGGCACGGACTTGATGTTGTGCAGCAACTTCAGGCTATAGATGTGGCCGATGTGATAATTTTTCAGGACGGCTCTAAGGCTGCCGAAGGCGTAGATGAGCGCCTGCTGAACCTAGCTAAAAAACACGGTGGTTCGGTGTGTACTATCGACTTTAATCTAAATAAAGTCGCTACCGTAGAGGGTATAGCTGTGCGCAATATCAATGATTTGGCTAAGAATTTGCGTATGATTTATATGCCTGGTGAGCACGCAACTATAGAGCTCGTAGCCAAGGGGCAGGATTCACACCAGGGCGTAGGCTACCTTGAAGACGGCACTATGGTGGTGGTAGAGCAGGCGTCGGCACAAATAGGTAGCAAGGTGGAAGTAGAGTTTACTCGGAGCTTGCAAACAGCTGCTGGTAAGATGATGTTTGCGCGTAAGGTAGATCGCAGCGGCGGTAATAAACCAGTAGCTACTGGCAACAAAGCTAGCGTGCAACAGCAACAAGCTAAACCTGCCAAGCAGCAGACGAAGCAGCCTAGCCGCGGTCGTGCGTCATCACAGTCGGCTGTTGGTAATAATAAGGCGCCTCGAGCTCAGCAGCCTGCATCAAGCCGCAACCGCCGCTCGCGTAGTACACCAGAAGATTCATTGCTAAGTCAAATTAATAATCAATAAATAGCTACTAATAAAATAAGCTCCCTGTGCGGGAGCTTATTTTATATCTAGCGTACCTACGGTCCACTACTGCTAGGGTAGACTATCTGTTTGCCGTCTTGGTAGTATAGGTCGTCTACAACAGTGACTACGTATGTGTGCTGGCCGGGTGCTATAGCTACGCTGAACGAATACATACCAGCGCCAGTGCCAGGTTGTGTGCTTACTACGGCACCGTCTACACTTAGGCTTACGCTTGTTATGTTAGCTACGCCTTGGTTTACGGTTGCTTCTACTTTGTTTGCGCCAGGGTTTATTTGTATGGCACCTACACTTGGCGTTGCTTCGCCACACTTATGCGCGTCGTCATCTTTGGACGCATCGTAGCCTTCAGAGGCCGAGTAGGTGACTTTCTTGGTTTTAGGGTCGGTCATTTTTACTACG
>JAGQND010000003.1 GCA_020428265.1 Candidatus Saccharimonadota bacterium
GCCATGAGCGGGCTGGATAGGCCAGAGCTGGGCGAGGTGGTGATAGATGGTGAAAACATATTGGCGCTGAAGCAAAAACAAGTCGATAAATTTCGTGCTAACAAGATGAGTTTTGTGTTTCAGAGCTTTTTTGTGCAGGCAAATGAAAGTTGTTACGACAACGTAAGTTTGCCACTAGAGGTAGCAGATGTGTCGCGTGGTGAGCGTCATGACAAGATTATAGCCGCGCTAGAGGCTGTGCAGCTGGGCGATAAGGTGAAGCAAAAGGCTAAGAATTTGTCTGGTGGCCAAAAACAACGCTTAGCAGTGGCCAGGGCGATAGTAAATAACCCCGAGATATTATTTGCCGACGAGCCAACTGGAAATCTAGATAGCTCTACGGGTGACGTGATAGAGGATTTGCTGTTTTCGTACAACCGTGATAGAGGCGCAACGCTTATAATTGTAACTCACGACAACGACTTGGCTGCGAAATGCGACATGCAAATTAAGATAAAAGATGGCAAGATTGAATCAATAAGTGGTTCGCCCAAAAAAGCCAAGAAAGGGGCGAATAAATAATGCGTACAACAGATATAGTCAGGCGTGCTGGGCGGAGTCTAGTGCAGGCAAAGGTGCGCACTCTCTTGACCGCCATAGCCATAAGTGTCGGGGCATTTACTATAACCTTAGCGCTGGCTGCGGGCACTGGTGGTAAACAATACACCGATGATTTGATAAATAACAATGGCGACGCGCGTAGTTTGAACGTGTTTGCTAAGGTGCAAGACCAGAAGAGCGATGGCCCCCAAAAATACGGTGAAACTGATAAAGGTGTGGCGCAAGGATTTTTGGGTGATGGCGATATAGCTAAAATCAAGCAAATAAGCGGCGTAGAGAGTGTGATTCCGATGTACAGTGTAAATGCTACGTATATGATGGGCGCGAATGGTGAAAAATATGAAACTTCGCTGTATATTAAGGTTGACCAAACAGGGGTAGATTTAGCAGCCGGAGAGCTTAAGGATGATCAGCCTAAACAGGGTACGGTGATTGTGTCGGAAAGCTATGTAAAGTCGCTTGGTTTTAAAGATGCCAAAGATGCCGTGGGTAAAACTTTGACACTACATATAGACAAGCAGACTCTGCCTGGCCTGCCAGCAGAGGGTAAAGACATGGTATTTACCATAGCGGCTGTAGATAAAAAGTCAGACACCATACTAAACTACCAAGAGGGTGTGCGCGTGGGTGCTGTGGACGGCGAAGAGATTTACAGGTATCAAACGCCCGAAGCCGCTGCTAACCAATACTATGGTTTGACTGTGCGCGTGGATGCTAGTGCAGACCCTGCAGTAGTGCAAGATACCTTAAAAGATAAGGGATACGAGGTGTTTTCTATAAAAGACGTGCAGCAGATACTGTTTACATTTGTAAATGTAGTAATGGGCGGCGCGGCAGGGTTTGGCGCACTGGCTATACTAGCGTCGATATTCGGCATAATAAACACGCAATATATAAGTGTACTTGAGCGAACGCAGCAAATCGGCCTTATGAAGGCTCTCGGCGCACGTCGTCGCGATATAGGTCGACTATTTCGCTACGAGGCGGCTTGGGTAGGGTTTTTGGGTGGTGTGATTGGTACGGGCCTGGCCCTGCTTGTAGGGCTTGCAAATCCTTGGATTACTAAGCAATTAAATCTTGAAAAAGGTACGAATTTACTAGTTTTTGACCCTCTGTACAGTGTTATTTTGATAGTTTCACTTATGATAGTAGCTGTTGTGGCTGGATATTTCCCAGCACGTAAAGCGTCGAAGCTTGACCCGATAGAGGCGCTGAGAACCGAGTAGTCTGTAACGACTTTGACCCAAGTATCCTCCGGACCATACGTGACAACCATAAGATTCCTGACGCAAGCTCAAGATTCTTATGGTTGTCAGCGGTTTTTTAATGGTCCGTTAAATACTTGGGCCGCGTCGCACCTATAGGTTGTATATCTGGTATAATATGTACATATGATAGATATAAAACTACTGCGCGAGAACCCTGAAGCTGTGGCAAAAAATGCCAAAGACAAAGGCTATGATGTAGATGTGAACAAAATAGTTACTCTAGACGAAGAACGTCGTAAGCTGCAGCAACAAGTGGATGATTTGCGCGAAAAACGCAATCAAAATGCCGCTAAGATGAAGGGTGGCAAGCCTAGTCAAGACCTCATAGATGATGGTAAGCAGATAAAAATAGAGCTTGCTGAGCGCGAGGGCTACCTAAATAGTACTGAAGCTGAGTTTTTGGAGCTATTTAAGAAAGTTCCAAACATGGCGGCAGGTGATGTGCCGTATGGCGCTAGTGAAGATGAAAATGTGGTTGCCAAAGTGGTGGGTGATAAAACTGAGTTTGATTTTGCACCTAAAAATCACTACGAAATAGCTGAAAAGCGTGACTGGATAGACAAAGAGCGTGCGGCTAAGGTGTCTGGTTCACGATTTGCCTATATAAAAGGCGAATTAGTGAAGTTACAGCTGGCAATTGTGAGTTATGTAGTAAATACACTTAGTGATGAAGTAAAACTCCGTGAAATTGCCGATAGCGCGGGCTTAAATGTGGCAGTAAAGCCATTTACGCCTATTTTGCCACCTCTTATGATACGCACCGAGCTGTATGACGCCATGGATAGGCTTGAGCCGCGTGATGATCGCTATAAAATAGAGGACGAAGACCTGTGGCTACAGGGAAGCGCGGAGCATGTACTAGGTAGTATGCATGCCGATGAGATTTTTGATGAAGCACAGTTGCCACTGCGTTACCTGGGGTACGCTACGAGTTTTCGTCGCGAGGCTGGCACGTATGGCAAAGACATGGAAGGTATTTTGCGCATGCATCAGTTCGACAAGCTCGAAATGGAGAGCTTTACCACTGGCGACGACGGCTTAAACGAGCACTTGTTATTTGTGGCTGTGCAGGAATATTTGCTAAATTCACTGGGTTTGCCGTATCAGGTGATACAAAAGTGTACAGCTGATATAGGTAAGCCGAACGCGCGTGGTATAGACATGGAAGTGTGGCTACCTGGGCAAGATAAATACCGCGAAACACATACTGCGGATTATATGACAGATTATCAGTCGCGCAGGCTTAAAACCCGCGTGCGGAGAAGTGATGGTAGCTTGGAATTAGTGCATACTAATGACGCTACTGCGTTTGCGCTAGGCCGCATAATGATTGCCATAATTGAGAACGGCCAGGATAAAAACGGTAACGTGCGTGTACCAGAAGTTTTGCGACCATACCTTGGCGGCCGTGAGGTTTTGTAGGCTTTTTGCATATGCAAAAACTTATCATTATCAGGGGTAATTCTGGCAGCGGTAAGTCTACTGTCGCTAAGAAATTACGACAAAAATTAGGTCCAGAGACGATGCTTATATCGCAAGATGTTGTTCGTCGAGATATTCTGGGTGTAAAAGACTACAACGGTAACCCAACGGTTCAACTAATTCATGATTTAGCCATGTACGGGAAAAAGATAGGGTTCACGGTAATGATAGAGGGGATATTGAAGGCATCATCTAATAGTGAAATGCTTAAAAGTCTTGCGCGAGAGTTTGACGGTGGTGTGTTGGTGTATTATTTTGATGTGCCGTTTGAGGAAACTTTGAGGCGACACGATATGAAGCCGAATAAAGACGAATTCGGCGAGGAAGAGATGCAGCGTTGGTGGATAGAGAAAGATTATTTGGGCGTGACGGGTGAGGTGACGCTGGACGCCGAAATGAGCGAAGACGAAATAGTAGAAAAAATATACACTGACTGTAATATTTGATACACTGGTGTGAATTAATGGGTGGCGGGAGAAAATATGGAATTTTTGAGTGGCCACGAAGATATGAGCAATAATGACAGGACCCTAGCTACATACGAGCGTAGGGCGGCAGAATACGTAGAGGGTACGCAGCACGAGGTATCGGGTGCGTTTAAGGAATGGCTGGATGCGACTATTGAAAATCTCAGCACTGACGCACGAATACTTGAGATAGGCAGCGCGTTTGGGCGTGATGCGGATTACCTAGAGGGCAAAGGGTATAGTGTTGAGTGTACAGATGCTACGCAGGCGTTTGTTGACTTGCTGAATAAGGCTAATTTTGGTGCCCGTAAGTTGAATGTTATAAAAGATGAAATCGATGGAAATTATGATTTGATTTTGGCTAATGCTGTGTTTTTGCACTTTACACGCGAAGAGTTGGCTGGAGTTCTAGGCAAGACGCATGCTGCGCTTAACGAAGGTGGTCGCTTAGGTTTTACTATAGCTGAAGGTGACGGCGAAGAGTGGTCGGACCGAAAAGTTGGCGAGATGCGGTATTTCTGTCGCTGGCGCAAAGATGAGTTGGCGAATGAATTAAATGCAGCTGGTTTTGCGAATATAGATATTGTAAATAGCGAAGGCTGGCTGCACGTTATAGCTGACAAGTAGCGTTGGTGTAATGTATTTATGTTTAAAAGTTTGGTATAATATAAGTACCGAAAGGAGGACATATGATTAACAAAATCTCCATCACAGGTATCAAATATGAGATCGACGACACTACGAGGAAGTACGTCGTGAAGAAAGTTACCAGGCTCGGCAGGTATTTACCGCGGCATGCGCGTAAGTCAGCCACGGCAGAAGTTATTCTGCAGGAAGTTAATCGACCACATGGCAACAAATATGAGGCCGAAGTTGTGATACATGTTCCCAATAAAACTCTTACAGCCAAAGATTCAACAGTAAATATACTGGCTGCTTTTGACATAGTCGAGTCAAAGCTTGTATCTCAGCTGCACCGCTACAAGGCGCAGAGCATTGAGCATATTGGCAAGCGTCGATCGCTATTATCTAAGATACGCCATGGATATCGCCCAAAAACTAGTGAAATTTAGTTAAATTGTAGTATTTTACCTACGAAATACGCTATAATAAGTACCAGTTATTTCAGATAGAGACAGCAGGAGTAGGGATTTCTTATGGTAAGTAGACAAGGCGTATTAACTAAAGTTTTTGGTGACCCTCAAAAGAAGCTTCTTAAAGGGCTACAAAAGCGAGTAGGTGCTATAAATGCACTCGCAGACAAATATGAAAAAATGACCAAACCGGAGCTACAAAAGCAGACGGAGGTTTTAAAAAAGCGTCTTGATGACAAAAAAACAACACTAGATGATATTTTGCCAGATGCTTTTGCTTTGGTGCGCGCAGCTAGTGTAAAAGTGCTAGGCATGCGTCACTTTGACGTGCAGCTGATAGGCGGTATGGCTCTACACGACGGCAACGTGGCCGAGATGAAAACCGGTGAAGGTAAAACTTTGGTGGCGACACTACCTGTGTACCTAAACGCACTAGAAGGCAAGGGCGTGCACGTGGTTACTGTGAATGACTACCTGGCGCAGCGTGATGCCGGCTGGATGGGTGAATTGTACGACTTTTTAGGTATGAGTACCGGTGTTATTGTGAACGAAGCGTCGTATATATATGACGCTAAGTTTGACAACGAAAAGCATGACGACCCTCGTATGCGTAAGCTGCGCCCGGTTACTCGCAAGGAAGCTTATGCTGCAGATATAACTTACGGTACTAACAATGAGTTTGGCTTTGACTATTTGCGCGACAACATGGTGAATGAAGTCGAAGAGCTGCGCCAGCGCGAACTTAACTTTGCGATTGTTGACGAGGTTGACTCTATTTTGATCGACGAAGCTCGTACGCCACTTATCATAAGTGCTCCCGCTGCGGAAAACCCAGATAGTTACTATCAGTTTGCTAAAATTGCTGACAAGCTTGTACCTGAAGATTATGTACTAGACGAGAAGCGCCGTACTGTAGCCTTGACCGATGACGGTGTAGAAAAAGTACAAAAAATGTTGGGTATAAAGAATTTGTACAGTCCAGACTATATACGCTCCGTGTATCACATGGACCAAGCTTTGAAAGCTCAGACGCTATTTAAGCGAGACAAAGACTACGTGGTGACAAATGATGGTGAAGTGATAATCGTAGATGAACACACTGGTCGTTTAATGCAAGGTCGCCGCTACAATGAAGGTTTGCACCAGGCTATTGAGGCTAAGGAAAACGTACCTGTGCTGCAAGAGAGCATGACACTTGCTACGATTTCGTTCCAGAATTACTTCCGCTTGTATAGCAAACTATCTGGCATGACCGGTACGGCATTTACAGAGGCCGAGGAGTTCCAGCAGATTTATAGTTTGGATGTAATCCAGGTTCCGCCAAACCGTACAATTGCACGTGTGGACCACGAAGACTTGATATTTAAGAGTGAGGCCGGCAAGCTGAAGGCTGTAGCGGAAGCTATAAAAGAATATCATAAGGCTGGCCGACCAGTGCTTGTAGGTAGTGCGTCTATTACTAAAAACGAGTTGATAGCGAAATATCTAGATAAAGAAGGTATAAAATACGAGCTACTAAACGCTAAGAACAACGAACGTGAAGCTTCGATAGTGGAGCGTGCTGGCGAAAAAGGTGCTATAACTCTAGCAACTAATATTGCTGGTCGTGGTACCGACATAAAGCTTGGTGAGGGTGTCAAAGAGCTTGGCGGCTTGGTGGTTATTGGTAGTGAACGTCACGAATCTCGCCGTATCGACAATCAGCTGCGTGGTCGTGGTGGTCGTCAGGGTGATCCTGGTGATACTCAGTTCTATGTATCTACCGAAGATGACCTAATGCGTATATTCCAGGGCGACAGGATTGCGAGCCTAATGGGGCGCCTAGGCGTAGACGAAGATACTCCGATACAAAACAAGGCTGTGAGCAAAACTCTAGAAGCTGCGCAAAAACGTGTAGAAGGCTACAACTACGATATTCGTAAAAATGTTGTTCAGTATGACAATGTGATTAATCGTCATCGTCGTGTGGTATATATTATGCGCCGCAAGATTCTAGAGGGCGATAATATTGAGCCAGAAATTCAGCGCTTGTTTAAAGAGAAGGTTACTGAGCTAGTAGAGCTTCCTATTAAGAACAATCCTAAGTTTGTAGAGAATTTTGAAGCTGCTTTTCATGTGGCTGAAGATAAAATCAAGGTAATTGGAGCTGAAAAGAAAGATAAGCTGCGCCTAGAAGCTGCCTTGAAGCTAGTAAAGAAGATTTATAGTGATAAAGAAAAAGAGCTAACTCCTGAAATACTACGTAAAGTAGAGCGAGATGTTTACTTGCAGGTGTTAGATTCTCTATGGATGCAACACCTTGAGAATATGCAACATTTGCGTGAAGGCATACACTGGCGCTCTGTTGGTCAACGTGACCCGCTAGTAGAGTACCGCGCGGAGAGTACAAAGCTATTTGATAGCTTACAGGCTACGCTTCGTGATGAAGTACTGCACACTATATTACACGTACGCCCTAGTGATGTAGTGGCTACTGCCGAGGAAGACCACCAGACAGAGTTAACTCGCCTAGCTGAAAGTGCAGTAGAGCGTGGTGTGAACGAAGTTACTATGGGTGAAGACAATCGTGATGACGACTTTTCATCTGTGAAAAAAGAAAAAGACGAGAATCGTGTACGTAATGAAGCTCGTAAGAAGAAGAAGGCTCAGCGCCAAAACCGCAAGAGAAATCGTCGATGAAGCATACGGTAGAAGAAGTACGCCTGAAAAATGGCGCACGGGGGCTACTGATAGACGTGCCTGGTGCAACAGTAATGAGCTTTCAGATACAGTTTAGGGCGGGCAATAGGTATGTGAAAAGTAAGCATATATATGAGACTGCTCACATAATGGAGCATATGGCTTTTGGCGCGAATGATAGGTTTAGAAGTGAACACGAGTTTGAGTCGGAGTTTACTAAAAACGGTGCGTATCACAATGCTTATACTAGCGACTTGAGTATGGTGTATATAGCTACTTGTGCTGATTTTGAGTGGGATAGAATATTTGACTTGCAGCAAGTTTCTATATGCAAGCCGCGGTTTAATAATGTTGAGCTTGAGGCCGAAAAGGGTAATGTGAAAAGTGAGCTAACAGGATACCTGAACGACCATAACAGGGTGCTCTGGCCTAAAGTGCAACAACTTTTGGGCGAAGATGTGCTGACTTATAATCAGCGTCTGCGCACTATCTCTAATGTGAGGCTGCAGCATATTAAGGAGCATCATGCTCGTACTCACACTGCTGCAAATATGCGTTTTGTGGTGGCGGGTAAGTTGCATGGTCGTAAGAGTGAAATTAAACGCCAGCTAGAAGAGTGGGATTTGCCTACTGGTGAACGATTTGAGGCTCCTAAAGATGAAATGCATAGTGGGGCGCCTACGCTTATACGCCGTAAGGAAGCTTCGAATTTAACTTTTGCGTGGTCTATGATAATGCCGAGGCTTTTAACCGACACCGAGGCCGAAGCCATGGGTGCGCTGGACCACCTGCTAACAGGAACCATGACATCTCGTATATATGGCAAGGCTCGCAAGAAAGGCTTGGCATACGGTATGTTTAGTGATACTACTGTAAACTCGCATGATTCTTCTTGGGATTTTGGTGGCCAGGTAAACTTGGATACCTCGGGAGCGCTAGTAGATATAATAGTGCGTGAGCTTAAGTCGGTGCTGCGAGGTGATGTAACCGAACAGGAGATTGACGCTGCAAAGTCATACATGCTTGGTCGCTATCAGATGGGCGCACAAACCGTGTCGCAAATCAGTAGCTTTTATACTGGTAGGTACTTCTCTGACGATGTAGTGCGTAATTATGATGACTTGCCGAATAGGATTCGCGGAATATCACGCGATTGCATAATAGATACGGCGCGTGAGTTTGTAAGGTATAACACCAATGTTTTTGCCGGCGTGAGCAGCGGTGAGCGCAAAGAGCTTGTAGAATTAAATAATAAGCTTGCAACATTATTTGAGCAAAATTAGTATACTTGTAATATGAAGATAGCAATACTCGGCTACGGAATAGAAGGCGAAAGTGTATATAAGTATTTTTCGCGCTTGCACCCAGACGCAGAGTTTACTGTGTATGACAATAATAGTCAGACGAAGCGCCCATTGCCGGATGGCGTGAAGTTTGTGGGTGGTGTGTCGGATTTTGAGGGTGTAGATGCGGACATAGCGATTAAAACACCAGCTATTGCGCCATGGAATGTACAAGTGACCGGCGAAACTACATCTGTAACACGTGAATTCCTGAAAAAATGTCCAGCGCCAGTGATAGGCGTGACGGGGTCTAAAGGTAAGGGCACAACGTCTAGTTTGATAGAAGCGATACTACGTGCCAGTGGTGTGAAAACATGGCTAGTAGGTAATATAGGCAAGCCAGCATTGGATATATTGAGTGAAATTTCACCTGATGATGTAGTGGTGTACGAAATGAGTAGTTTTCAGCTATGGGATAGTGATGTGAGCCCGCATGTGGCTGTGGTGCTAGGTATAGAGCCTGAGCATCTAGACGTACACCGCGATATAGATGACTATGTAGGTGCTAAAGCGAATATAACAAAGTACCAAAGTGCTGAAGATTTGCTGGTATATAAGAGCGGCAATGAGTATGTAGGCCAGATAGTAGCCGAGAGTCATGCCGAAAAACAGACTTATCCAAATGATGAGTCTGCACATGTAAAAGACAGCGGCTTTTACTACGGTGAACAATTTTTGTGTTCAGTGGAAGAACTAAAGATACCAGGGGTACACAACCAAGAAAACGCCTGTGCGGCTATAGACGCTGCGTGGAATTGGGTGCAAGATGGAGCTGTGATTGCCCGTGGCTTGGCGGATTTTGAAGGTCTGCCGCACCGTCTAAAATATGTGCGCACGGTGGGTGATGTGGCATATTATGATGATAGTATTGCTACTACGCCGGGTAGTGTAGTAGCTGCACTGAATGCATTTGATGCGCCTAAAGTAGTGATAATCGGTGGCTCTAGTAAGGGCGCTAACTATGTAGAATTAGCTAGTGCGCTAGCGGCAAAAAAAGATTCGGTGCGAACGGCGATAATTATAGGAGTAGAAGCTCCTAAGATTGAGCAAGCACTAAAAGACGTAGGGTTTGCGGATTTTGTTAATTTAGGTAGTGAAGTGTCGATGCAGGAGATTGTGAGTGTCGCGCAGGGTAATGCCAATAGCGGTGATATAGTTATATTAAGCCCAGCTTGCGCCAGTTTTGATATGTTTAAAGATTATCAAGACCGCGGAAATCAATTTATTGCAGCGGTTCAGAATCTGTAGATAGTAATGAGTCCAGCCTAGCGCCGATAGCGTCAGATGGCTCTAAGATAGTAACATTTGGTCCTAGAATTGACTGAATATCTTCTTTAATCCAGTGGTAGTGTGTGCAGCCTAGCACGGCAATGTCGGCGCCTGCGTGCTGGATTTGCTCGACGACTTTGCGTATTTCTTGTTGGTTCATGCCGTTGCGCTCGATTAAACTTGCCCAAGTAGAGCAATCCGGCTCTATAACTGTAATATCCGTGGTGTATTCGGCTTTTAGTTGGGCGTAACGAGGGCTAGCTAGGGTGCTTGGGGTAGCGAGTACGGCTATAGTGCCAGATTTTGTAAGTGCTGCAGCTGGCTTGACCATTGGTTCTATGCCTACAAAGTGTGTGTTGGGGTAGGCAGTGCGTAAATCACCTATAGAATTAGTCGTGGCTGTATTGCAGGCTATGACTATGGCGTCGCAATTTGCAGCTATAAGCGGCTGTATGGCTGCTTTTGTGAGTGCAGTGACCTCTGACGGAGTACGTGAGCCGTACGGTACGTGTTCTGGGTCATTTGCAAATATAATTTGAGCTTCGGGGAATAGTACCTCGAGTTTGTTGGCTACAGATTTACCGCCAATTCCAGAATCAAATACACCGATTTTTACCATACCACTAGTATACGCTACAATAGAGGTATGCAGCCACTTGAAAAACGAATACAGAAATTACAGAGCGACGTAGCTAAGGCTTATAGACAATTAGCGATAGATGCCAAAGACGATGAATTACAGTCGATAAATGCCGAGCTTGCTGTGCCTGAAATATGGAATAATCCAGCTTATGCGCAAGCAAAAAGCAAGGAGCAATCGGCCTTGGAGGGTATTGTGCAACCCTGGAAAACGCTAGATAGTCAGGTGAATGATATAGCTGAGCTTATGGAAATGGGCGATGAGACGCTTGTAGGTGAGTTCACGCAGCAGATTGACGCACTTGAAAATGAATTTAACGAGCGCAAGAAAGAATTACTATTTAATGGTAAATTTGATAGCAAAAATGTAATTTTGCGCATAAGTGCAGGTGTTGGTGGTACTGATGCGCAGGATTTTGCTGAGATGTTAGAGCGTATGTACCTACGCTGGGCAGAAAAATCTGGCATGGAAACTACGCAAATAGAGCGGTCTAATGGTGAGGAAGCTGGCTTAAAAACTAGCGTGATAGAAGTGAGTGGACCGTATGCTTATGGCAAGTTGAAGTCTGAAAATGGTGTGCATAGGCTTGTGCGACTCAGCCCGTTTAATAGTGATAATTTACGTCAGACTAGTTTTGCGCTGGTAGAAATACTGCCACAAATTGATACGCCAGATGAAGTGCAAATAAGTGACAAAGACTTGAAAACTGACGTGTACCGGGCCGGTGGGCATGGTGGTCAATCTGTGAATACTACCGATAGTGCTGTGCGCATAACTCACATACCGACGAACATTGTGGTAGCCATACAAAACGAGCGTTCGCAGTTGCAAAATAAGGAAATGGCTATGAAAATTTTGCGCTCTAAACTGGCGCAGCTACAGCTTGAGCAACATGCGGCAAACGTGAGTGAACTACGTGCCGGTGAATCTGCTAACTGGGGGAGCCAGATAAGAAACTATGTGCTGCACCCGTATACACTCGTAAAAGACACTCGCACAAAGTATGAAGAAAAAGACCCGAGTGAAGTATTGGACGGCAAGATAGATGGATTTACGAATGCTTACCTGGAGTCTCAGCTTAGCGCGGAATAGTCAAAAACTACGAGCTGGTATAATGGGTATATATGCAGGAACGAAATTTGGCCTACCCGGCTGTGAGTGTTTCTAGAGATTACGGAGAATATGTAGACTCGATCGACATAGATGTGTGTGCGATTGCGGATTACTTGCGAGCACGTGGCATATCGGAAGACGAGATAGAGAATTTGAATATTCACTTTTCTGGCGAAGAAGTGCGGGTAGGCGTAGATAGGTACCAATTGGCATCTTATGATCATAGCCAAAACTATATATGCATGAATTCGCTCGAGGAAATACGTAGATCTCACTTGATAAATCATGCGCGTGAGCGCTCGGCAATGGAGAAGTTTTTGAGCCGCTCTATGGTGCATGAGCTGGAGCATAAAATTGCTCGTTACAATGAAAATCTTAAACAAATAGCCGATGATTATAGCCGAAAAGTTAAGTTGAAAACGTACTTTAATGCGGCTGTACCGCTAGTCGCTGGGGGTGGTGCGGGTACTGCTGTTTTGTCGATGAATTTTATGAACGAAGCGGCATCTCAAGTGCAGAATGCTGGTGTGATGGTTATGCAACTTTTTTGTGCGGCGTCTCTGGGTACGGCAGTGTACAAAAAGCTGTCGCAAAAATTTAGAGTGCCGACGCCGCAAGAAGTGTACGATAACGACCCAGAAGAATTGTATGTTGAGAGTATTGCAGATAGGTCAGACGAACAATTTGTAACTATAACTACGAAGCCTGTAGTCTGTGTTACAGACGAGAAACTGGCGTTTTTTGCGGAGGTTATACAGGCAGAGCGTAAGAAGTTGCGCGAAGCATAAGAACACCTAGACTAATCTATAATACTTATGTTATAGTATTAATAGCGATGATATTACTAGACCGCGTAACAAAAACATATGGCAAAGATAAAAAGTCGGCGCTTAACCGAGTTAGTTTACACGTAGCTCCAAATGAGTTTGTTATTATCGTTGGTACTAGTGGTGCGGGCAAGTCTACCTTGCTGAAATTACTTACGCGTGAAGAAAAGCCAACAAGCGGCAAAATTGTGGTTGGTGGCATAGACTACGATACACTGCACGATAAATTTATACCTTTACTTCGCCGTAAAATTGGCGTAGTGTTTCAGGATTTTAAGCTACTACCACAGCGTACGGTGTACGAAAATATAGCATTTGCGCTAGAAATAGCAGGTATGACCAACCATGAGATTAAGAGTACTGTGCCAAAGGTAGTGGAGCTTGTGGGTTTGGTGGGTAAGGAGAACAAGTTCCCACACCAATTGTCTGGTGGTGAGCGCCAGCGTGTGGCTATAGCGCGTGCTGTGGTGCGTCAGCCTAAAATCCTGATAGCCGACGAGCCAACTGGTAACCTAGACCCTAAGCATAGCTGGGACATAGTACGCCTGCTAGAGAAGATAAATAAATACGGTACTACAGTGTTACTAACTACTCACAATGCCGAAATAGTAAACAAGCTCAAGAGGCGAGTTATAACTATAGAGCACGGTAAAGTAGTGTCCGACCAAGCACAGGGGAGCTACAGGCAATAATATGGCACGCATGGTAGAACCAAAAGCATTGATGCAAGGCAAGCGCAAGCGTCGCAAAGCGTTGACTATGTGGCGCATGAGTCGCTACGGTATGAGTAATTTTACTCGTAATATGTGGCTGACGGTGGCGGCAACTGCTGTTATGACTATTACACTACTCATAATTTTCATCACGCTGGTAGCTAGACAGGTATTAGTTGATACTGTAGATACTATAAAAAGCCGCGTAGATATGTCGGTATACGTAAAAACCGATACTCCTGGCGAGCAGGCTAGTTTGATTCGCGAAAGGCTAGAAAAACTTCCTGGCGTAAATAGTGTTAGGTATATTGCACCAGGCGAAGCGCGTGATGATTTTGCCAAAGATAACAGTGATGACATGCAGACCCTAGATGCCCTAAATGAAGCTGTAAATAAATTCCCTGGAACTTTTAGGGTAAATATTGCAGATATTAACGACCCATCTCAGCTAGATAATTTTGTGAAAACTGATGCTTTGTATAAAAAATACGCTGACCCAGACCGTAAACCTTCGTTTAGTGGCCAGCGACGCACGGCAATACAGAATATAGGCAAAGTGATAGAATTTGCTCAAAATGCCGGCTTAGTTGCAAGTGTCGTATTTATAGCTATATCTTCACTGGTGATATTTAACACTATACGTATGGCGATATTTAACCGTAGGGAAGAAATAGAGATGATGAAACTTATAGGTGCCGATAAGAGCTTTATACGTGGGCCTTTTGTAGTGGAGGCTGTGATATACGGCCTAATTGCAGCCATAATAGCTACTGGCGTGGGCGTGGGCGGACTATACGCTATGCACGACAAGCTTGCTGACTATCAGATAGCTATAGATGGCACCATACATCTTGTAACAGTATATATATGGTTGGTTCTACCGGCTATGATGGTCGCTGGCGCGCTAATAGGCGTGGTGTCATCGCTACTTGCAACGCGCAAATATCTAAAAATCTAGGCTAAAGTGCTTGACCTTATAGCATAAGCGCTTTAATATGGAGGTAGACTATGAAACGGATGTCCACCACACATTCTCGACGTTTAGCGACCTTGCGCAGTAAAGCAGGGGTTTTTGGATTGGCGGCAGTATTCACACTGGGCTCGTCTGTTTCTATTATGCAGCATGCTTTTGCAGACCAATGGGACAATCAAATAGCATCTCTTAGGGCTAAGGCCGACGAATACCAGCGCCAAGCAGATGCGCTGCGTGCTCATGGTGATACTCTGCAGAATAAACTAGATGAGATTAACGCACAAATAGCTGCTTTACAGTCTAAAATACAGGCGAATGAGTCGGAGCGAGATAAGCTACAGAAAAACATCGAAGACAACACGCTAAAAATCAATAAAGCTCAAAATGTTTTGGGTGATGTACTGGCAGACCTATATGTAGACGACGACGTATCGGCGCTTGAGCTACTAGCAAGTAGTAAGAACATAGGTGACTTTGTAGATAAGCAAGAGTACCGCACGTCTATACGCGACCAACTAAATAAGACAATTGCTAATATCAAGAAGCTAAAAGTTAAACTAGAGACCGACAAAAAGGCGGTAGATAAGGTACTATCGGAGCTTGATTTGCAGCGTAAAGACTTGGCAGCTACGCAAGCCGACCAGCAACAACTAGTAGACCAGACTCGTGGCGAAGAGGCTGCGTACCAAGGACTTGTAGCTAGCGCTAGGTCGCAGATGTCAGATGCGGCGGCGGCGCAGCGCGCATACTATGCTAGCCTCGGCGGCGGCAATCAGGGCGTATACGGTTCGTTCCAATATTGGGGCTGGAGCGGCGACCAAGGCTGTGGCGGCGGCTACCCATACTGTGGTCCGCAAGACTCCATGGTGGACCCTTGGCAGCTATACAATCGTGAATGCGTAAGCTACGCTGCATGGGCTATCCAAAATAGGTTTGGTCGTAGCGTAAATGGTTTTCACGGGCAGGGTAATGCCTACCAGTGGCCGTCTAGTGCAGCTATATATAGCGGGGCGTATAGGGTTTACACACCTCAGCCTGGCGATGCAGTAGTGTTGCCTCAGAGTGGAGCATTTGCACCTATAGGGCACCTTATGGTTGTGGAGTCTGTGAGTGGCGACAATGTATTTGTAAGTCAATTCAACTTCTATGGCTCTGGTCAATACAGCACTATGTGGATCAAAACATCAGGTGTGATATTCCTACGCTTCCCACCTGCTTAGACTCTGGACAAATTAAAGTACTTATGCTATAGTGAGTATATGATAAAGCTTACGCTAGCACCACATAATACGCAGAGATTTACGCTCAAGCGAGCTGCGGTGTTGACTATAGCTATTGTGTTTATGTTGGCTACGCCTATACAGTTTGCGAGCGTAGTGAGTGCCGATGATTACGATGCGCGTATAGCACAAATACAAGCTCAGATTGATACGTATCAGAATCAAATAAAAAATTTGAATGCACAGGCAGATTCGTACCAGAAAGAGTTGGACTCTTTGACGGCACAGCGGGCTATAATTCAACAAGAAATAGATAAGAAACAACTAGAGCACGACAAACTAGTGGCCGATATTGCGGCGAATGAAAAGAAAATTGAGCAAAACAAAGAAGGCTTAGGCAAGACACTGGCTGACTTGTATGTGTCGAGTGATGTTTCGCCATTTGAAATGCTGATGAGCAGCCAAAACATTGGTGAATATATAGACAAAGAATCTTACAGAAATACCATAAAAGACAATTTGGTACGTGCTATTGCATCTATAAAACGCCTAAAGGCAGAGCTTGAAACGCAGAAAAAAGATGTAGATAGGGTGATAGCTGAGCAGCAGCTTGCGCGTGACGCGTTGGTGGCAAAAGAGCAAGAGCAGTCTAGCTTGATAGCTGAAACGCGCGGCGAGCAAGCTGCGTACTCAGGCCTTGTAGCTAAGCGCGAGCAAGAGAAAGCCGAGGTAATGCGTGCCCAGCAGGCTGCGATAGAAGCTGCTGCTAGGCGCGGTGGTGGTGTGGCAAATATCTTGCCTGGTGACCCCAATAAAGGTGGTTACCCATGGGAGGGTGGTTGCTATGTAGATGGATACGGTATGTCACATGGTGGTACAAATGGCCTGGGCTACGATCCACTAGGCTATGGCTGTAGGCAATGCGTTAGTTATACCGCGTACAAAGTCGGCCAGCGCACGGGTAATTATCCTATGTATTGGGGCAATGCTAATATGTGGCCAGGCAGCGCGCGTGCAGCAGGCTATACTTACGGTACTACACCTAAGCCGAATTCTGTCGGAGTGATTATGGCTGGTACTTATGGGCACGTAGTGTGGGTTGAGGCAGTAAACGGTGACGGTACTATAGATGTCAGCCAGTATAACTACTACAATGCTGGTGGCGCGGGCTGGGGCAACTATAGCAAAATGCGTGTTTCGCAGTATACTTACGACTATTACATTTATTTCTAAAATACCGCTAACTTTAAGCACAGACGGTATATAATAGTAGGAAGTGAATAAAAATAAAGAACATAAGTGGAGTTTTAGCCCCAGTACGTTTGTGCTTGTACTGGCGCTGGTATTTTTTGTAGGTTTTAGTGCGGGTACAAAAAGTGATCAAATAGTTGGTTTTATAGGCCCAAGGATCGGGCTGAAGGTAGAAACTGGTACTTTAGACTTGTCTTCTGTGCAGACTACTTACCGCGCACTTAAGGCTAATTTTGATGGTAATTTGGATACCGATGCACTGATAAATGGTGCAAGTAGAGGTATGGTGGCTGCGGCGGGTGATACATATACGGTGTATATGGATAAAAAAGAGGCCGACGAGTTTAATAAAGATCTAACTGGTGATATAGGTGGTGGTATAGGTGCTGAGATTGGTGAGAAAAATGGTGGTCCGACTATTATAAGGGTGCTGCCAGATACTCCAGCAGCCGGGTCTGGCTTGCAGACAGATGATAAGATTGTGGGTGTAAACGACGAATCTACAAGTTCTTGGAGTGTAAATGAGACGGTAAATAAAATTCGCGGTGATATAGGTACCACTGTGAAAATAACTGTTTTGCGCGGTGGAGAAGTGAAGGACTTTTCTATAACGAGGGCTAAAATAATTGCTCCGAGTGTACAAAGTAAGATAGAAGATGGCGTAGGTATACTTACGCTGACGAGGTTTGATGAAACTACGAGCGACCAGGCGCGTGCTGCGGCTAAAGACTTTAAAGATAAAGGCGTGCGGGCGGTAGTGCTGGACCTTCGCGGCAACGGTGGTGGCTTACTGTCGGCTGCTCAAGAAGTGGCTGGTATATGGCTGGATAAAAAGACAGTTGTGAGTGAGCGTACTGGTGGCAAGACGACAGATGAGTTGAAGTCCGGCGGCGACACTATACTAGCTGGAGTGCCGACTATAGTTTTGGTGAACGGCTCAAGTGCTAGTGCTAGTGAGATTGTGGCGGGTGCGCTGCAAGACCACGGTGCGGCTAAGTTGCTTGGCGAAAAAACATTTGGCAAGGGAAGCGTGCAGAAGTTAGTAGACTTGCCGGGTGGCGCTGTGCTTAAGGTGACGGTAGCTAAGTGGTATACGCCAAAGGGTAAGAATATTAACAAGCAGGGTATAGAGCCGAATATTAAAGTAGAACTTACGGCAGAAGATGCCAAGGCGCGTCACGACACGCAACTAGAGGCTGCTAAAGCAGAGCTGGGTAAATAAAAGTAGACGCACGAGCGTATTTGTAGTAATATAAGCATATGCAGGAACAGTCAGAAACAACAGAAACACCTAAAAAGAAGATTTTATTAGTCGAAGATGATATTTCGTTAGCAGCTGTGTATCGTTCGCGACTTGAACTCGAAGACTTTGAGATTTACGAAGTCAATAACGGCGAGCAGGCTTTGCAGGCTGCTAAAGAGTTTCAGCCAGACTTGATATTACTAGATGCTATGATGCCAAAAATTAGTGGTTTTGACGTACTAGATATACTTCGCCATACGCCAGAGACTATGAATATACGCGTGATTATGCTTACAGCTTTGTCGCAGGCTAAAGACAAAGAGAGGGCAGAGTCTCTTGGCGCTGATGATTACTTGGTGAAATCACAAGTAGTTATCGGTGATGTAGTAGACCGCGTAAAACATCACTTAGGTATGACTGAGTAAAAAATAATCTGAACAACAAAAATAGCTTCCGTAGAGGAAGCTATTTTGATATTTGTTTGAGTTAGCAGAGTTATTTAACGATAACTTGTGTGCGAGGCACACTCTTACCAGTAAATTTGGTCTTTTTAACTTTAACAAATGATACTATGCCTGCTGCAGCAGCGTGGATAGTGTAGTTGCGGCTCATGTATGTACCAGGACCAGCAATTTTAGTAGCACCTGTTTGGCGTACCAAAACTTCGCCAGCGTTAACTTTCTGGCCACCAAAACGCTTAACGCCTAGGCGTTGACCAGCATTATTGTGGATGTTTTTGCTTGAGCCACCAGCTTTAACGTGTGACATATAACTCCTTAGTTGCTATTAACAATCTGGTCTATTGTAGCGGAAATAAGGTGATTCGTCAACCCCTGTTGGATATTATTTTGTTTATCGCTATGCGCACCGGATACTTAATTGACAAAAACGCTATAAATAAGTATAATATGATAGACATCGGAGTTTCGTTCTACTGAAGGGAGGTCCGCGTGTCGGACCGTAAGAATAAGATGCGTGAGGGCATGGGCGAATTGGCAGCTATCACCGTGGTGGCGTTGTTGGTTATTGCTATGGTGCTGACCATTCGAGATGACTCGCGGAAAAGCCCGCACGAGGAAGCACCGGTGATGGTGAGTAGCGGGTGGCACTTGTCTACGAATGAAGCTGTCGCTATGGCGCAGGCTGCGTCGGAGGATCTGAAGTCGCTGATTGGCGACATGGATGGATCTGTCGACGACAAGGTGACTGTGCTGATGGGCGCGTTTTGCGGCCGATGGGTCGACTGGAGGCTTCTGATGATCGATGATTATGACGATAGCCAGCCGTACCCGCTGCTGCAGTATCGGTTGACCGCCAAGCAGCTTTACGAAGAGTTGGTGGAGCAGTCGAAGTCTCAGCGCCTGAGTTTCTACGAGGCGCAGGGTAAGGCGTGCACTGTCATCTAGTAGACGCGGTTCACTATAGGTAGTCTTGGTTGCGAAATGCAGCTTGGGCTACCTTTTTAAATTTGACCACTAAATTTTTTGCAATACTAGGATTTCGCGTGCTACTACTTGGTCTGGGCGGAAATAAAGTAAATTATCTCTAGATACGCGTACTTGTGTGTAGCCGAGTTTTTTGAGTTCGCTAATGAGTGGTAAGTGAGTGAAGTCGCCGCTGGTGCTGCGCCAAGCTGGTATACCTATGCATAGAGGCGTGCCGGGTTTGACTTGACTGCCGATATTTCGTAAGAATTCTGACACTATATGATTGCAGTTGCCGCGAACTTCTTCGAGTTTTGCAGCTGACGGTGGAGCACTGAACGGTTGGCCCAGGTAGGTTTCGCACACTACGGCATCTATAGGCTGGGACCAGGTGGCGTTCATGGCGTCACCTTGCTCGAGTTTGTATGTGTCTTTTGTGAGAAAAGTCTCGTGTAGCCACTTAAGGTTTCGGCCTGAATAATCGATCATTTTGTCGGATAAATCTGTACCGTAGACGTCGTAGCCCATAAGAAGCGCCTCTTGAAGCAGCACGCCAGTGCCACAAAATGGATCGAGTATGCGCGCATTGACTGATGGTTGGGCGAGATTTATCATAATCTGCGCTAATTTGGGCGGTAGCATACCTACAAACGCGTCGCGCGCCGGGCGAGCTTGGTCGCGAGCGGTGTAAGATTCTATATCTTGCTCGCCACGCGTGATAGCTAGGAATGTTTTGGGTCCGTCTTTGACGGCTATGAATTCACGTCCGCTTGGGCTTGTGAGGTGATTGTGAATTACTTGTGCAGTGTTGAGGGTAGCAGATTTATTTGGCACGACACGTATAGACGACGTGAGTTTTTTGAGTTCTTTTTTGAGACGCAGCGAAGTGGCTCCAACTGTGTGGGGCTGAATGTTGAAACCATGCGCACTGAGGCCTATAGTAAGCTTGCCGTCGGGTATAGTGCCTACGTATTTGGTGATATTGCGTGATAAATTGCGCTCGATTTCGCGCCAGTTGGCTGTGGGGAGTTTTACCAGTACTTCTGCGAGTTTGATGCTACCGCCGAGGCGGTTGATGTCACTAGACCCAACGGGTGCTTTTATGAGGGCGAAACCGCTATCTTTAAGAAATACGACGTTGTCGCGGCCATATACTTGATTGAGCTCGGCTAATCCGAGTTCTGGCTGTCGTCCAAGCTGTGCTATGTGCATAGTATTAGTATATACTGTATATATGTCTTTTCGAGCATGGTTAAGCTTAATTACAATTGTTTTGCTAGCTTTGGTGCTATTTGCATCACGGCATGAGCTTGTGAGCGCATGGCACTTGCTAGGTCAGGTTAACTTATGGGTACTAGCGCTCATGATACCACTGCAAGTGGTGGCTTATTTTGCGGGCGGCGAGATGATTTTTTCGTATTTGCGTGAAAAAAAGTTTATCAAGAACGTAAAGCAACGCGAGCTGGTAAAGGTTGCGCTAGAAGGTAACTTTGTGAATCATGTGTTGCCAAGCGGTGGAGTGAGTGGTATTTCTTACCTGACGTGGCGGCTCAAACAACTTGGGGTGTCTCCGGGTAGGGCGACTATGGCTCAGGCTGTGCGTCATGTTATGTCGTTTGTGTCGTATACTGTTGTGCTGCTGATTGCGCTTTTTGTGGTTACGATTGACGGCACTATAAATCGCTGGATGATTCTTGCTAGTGCAGGATTATTTGGGACGATAGTACTAGCAATTTTGGGACTAGTGTATTTGCTTAGTAGTAAGCGCCGCATAGATAAGTTTTCGAGTTGGATAGCGAATTTTGCCAATAACTTTGTACGTAGTATAACTTTTGGCCGATACACGAAAGTTGTAAATGTAGGCACAATAGAAGAATTTTTGGGCGAAATGCATAAAGATTTTAGTGAACTGCGCGAAGATAAGCGGGTGCTAATAAAACCGTTTTTATGGGGTTTGCTGTTTAATATTTGTGATGCCGGATTGTTTTTGCTGGCGTTTTGGTCGTTCGGCGAATTCTTTAACCCCGCGCCGATATTTATAGCATATGGCGTGGCGAGTATAGTTGGGTTTGTGGTACTTACTCCTGGCGGAGCTGGCGCCTACGAGGCTGTGATGGTGACATTCCTAGCATTCGCCAGCATAGCGGGCAAAGTGGCCATAGCTGGTATATTGCTAGCTAGGGTTGTGATACTTCTTGGCACTATATGTTTTGGCTACATATTTTACCAGATGGCGCTCAACAAATACGGAGGCAAGCGTGACACCAAGGTTTAGTGTTGGTGACTTCATAGCTGTTACGAATCAAGCTTTTGAAAATATTTACCCGGCCGTAGAGATTGAGGGCGAGGTAGCAAGTTTTAAAGTTAATCAGGGTAAATATGTGTTTTTTGACCTTAAAGACGCCGAGGGTAGTGTGAATTGTTTTATGATGGTTTACCAGTTGAGAGTGCCGATAGAAGACGGCATGAAAGTGGTGGTATCGGCTGCACCTAAGCTAACTCAGTGGGGTAAATTTAGTCTGACAGTAAAGAGTGTGCAGCCTAGTGGTGAGGGCAGCCTGAAAAAGAGTTTTGAACTGCTCAAGGCTAAGCTCGCACAGGAGGGATTGTTCGCGCTAGAGCGCAAAAGGCCATTGCCACAGTTGCCCGAGAAAATTGCTGTTATAAGTAGCATGCAGGCGGCAGGCTATGCGGATTTTGTGAAGATTATAAACGATAGATGGGGCGGACTAGATGTACAAGTTGCAAATGTGACCGTGCAGGGTAGTGAGGCGCCCGACCAAATAATACGTGCGCTTAGGTATTTTAATACTACCGATGATCAGCCGGAAATAATAGTTATAATACGCGGCGGTGGTAGCGCAGATGATTTGAGTGCGTTTAATGATGAACTTTTGGTACGCGAAATTGCGGCGAGTAGGGTGCCTGTGATTACGGGTATAGGTCATGAAGTAGACGAATCTTTAAGTGACCTAGCGGCTGACGTGCAAGCATCTACGCCGTCGAATGTAGCGCAAATAATTGTGCCAGATAAGCGAGAGATTATAGCTAACGTGCGGGCTACCGTGTCGGAGATTTTGCCATCTGTAGAAGCATTTGTAGCTAGACTAAAAGATAGGGTTCAGGGTGCTTTGGACAGAAATATAGAACTGGCTGAGAGCCGTGTAAAATATACAGAAGAAAATTATACGAGACTAAAAAAGATGCTGTATGAGTTGAGCCCAGACAGGGTGCTTGAGCGAGGTTATGCCTTACTGAGGGGCGGCGACTTGAACGTAGGCAGCATAGTGAGTATTGAGACGGCAGGTAATATAATAAAAGCAAGGATAGAGAGTAATGAGCGAAAATAAGACTATACAGCAAAAAATGGACGAACTCGATAAAATATCTGAGTGGTTTCAGGGTGAAGATTTTGAGCTTGAAGAAGCGAAGGGTATGCTTGAGCGTGCCGCTGAGTTATCTAAAGAAATCGAGCATGACCTAAAAACAATTACTAACGACATAAAAGAAGTCAAAAAATCTTTTAAAACAGATTAATATGTGGATTATTTTACTGGCTATTCCATTTATATTGTTTGGATTAGTTGCGTTTGTTGGTGCACCTTATGTGCCGAGCCATCGCAAGTATGTGCGAGAGGCTTTTGCTAAATTATATAAATTGTCCGATAAAGATTTGGTGGTAGACTTGGGCTCGGGTGATGGTGTGGTGATGCGCGTAGCGCGTGAGTTTGACGCGAAGTGTGTCGGGTATGAGTTGAATCTGTTATTAGCATTTATATCTAAGGTGCTTGCGCGTGGCGACAAAGGGCAGAAAGTTGTAGTGGGTGATATGTGGACGGCTAAGCTACCTGAGGACGTGACGCTGTTTTACGCTTTTTCGGTGTCGCGTGATGTGAATAAACTAATGGACAGAGTGCAAAGGTATGCTGATACTAGTGAGCGTACAGTAAAGCTCATGACATACGGACCGGTTCTAAAACTAAAGAAACCGAGCAGGACACAGGGTGCGCATAGCTTGTATGTTTTTGTGCCAAAGACTTTACAGTCTAGGCAAGCATAAGTATAATAACTTGTATGAATAGTCATTATAATGAACGCGGCGCTGTATCAGGTATGCTGGTAGCTGTTGTGTTCCTAGCTGTGGCAGCTGTGGGGTTGGGTGTATTCGGTATATGGGCGTATGTATCTTATAACGAAGCACAGGGTGACGTAGAAGGTAAAATCGAGATTGCGGTAGCTCAGGCTAAGCAAGATCAAAGCCAAAAAGATAACGAAGATTTTGCTGAACGCTTAAAGACTCCGTATAAGCAATTTAAGGGCCCAGAGGATTATTGTAGCTTGAGGTTTCAGTATCCTCAAAACTGGAGTGAATACTGGTCTGAGCGTGTGTCGAACGGTGGTGATTTTAAGGCATTTTTGAATCCAGAGGTAGTTCCACCCGTCAGTAGTGACCAACAGTTTGCTTTGCGCGTGCTTATTGAGCAGAAAGATTACGATAAGGTGATAGGGCAGTATAGAGGTTTAACAACTAGTGGTAAGCTTACGCAATCATCTACAAACGCTGACGGCAAGGCTCTAACTCGTTTGACAGGTGACTTTAGTAACGATATTCGCGGCGACGCAGTGATATTTAGGTGTCGTGATAAGACTATAACTATACGTACAGATGCCGAAAAGACGTTTAAGAATGATTTCGAAACTCTAATTCGTACTATTAAGTTTAACTCTTAAAATCAACAACGATTTACATATAGTTTGCGTGCTAAACTAATATATAGGATATGGGAAACCGTGATTTGAGCGAGGGATATGACGGGCATTTATTTAATGATGCTTCGCTTCAATCGGCTCTAGCTCATGAAATTACTTCTCCGACGGTTTTGTTGCGACAGTTATCTCTGATGGTTGCCGATAAAAACACTACTCCAGATAAGATGGATACTTTGAGTAGGCAATTGACCTTAACAAGTGACAAAATACTAAGAATGTTAAAAACATTTCAGTATGCATATGATACGCAGCAAGAGATAAAACTTGAAACGATTAACCCTATGAATGTTTGCGTAGATGTGGTGCGCGAAATTAAGCCTTTGTTTATGGCCCAGGGCAAAAAGCTTGAGATAAAACCGCGCCAACATTCGCCGTTACTTGTGGCGAATTATATGTATTTGAAACAAATATTGGCTACATATTTAGATAATGCTTTGCCGTATTGCTCGGCTGAAGATCCGGTTTACGTGAGCGTAGATGTTATAGGCGAAAAGATTAGGATTGGGGTGCGCGACCACGGTCCATCGGTGACCATAAATGTATGGGATGAGGTAGTAGATAGGCTAGGAAAGGCTGCGTCACCTGTGGCGTCTAGGCCACATTTGAGCTCTGTTGGACTGGCTGTGTCGCATAAATTAGCGAGTGCTATGGGGTGTGACGTGGGGCATGTGCGCCATAGTGATGGAGTTACATTTTACGTAGAGGCTAATTTATCCAGACAGATGAGCTTGGTGTGATGAAAGAAGTGCTGATAATTGAAAGTGACACTTGGCTTGGTGACCACTTTGAAAATATAGTGCAATCGGGTGAGTTTACGGTGAGTCGGGCGGCAAATTCTTACTCGGCCATGGATATGATAACCGATAAAGTACCGGCTGTAATATTGATGAACTTAAAGCTAAGCAGCGTGAACGGTATAGGTCTACTGCATGAACTGCAAACCTACAGTGACACCGCGGGGGTACCTATAATAGTTTATGCAGATGAGGAAGGCATAGAGCTTGAGACGCTTGAGCCCTATGGCGTAAAGCGTGTGCTAATAGGTGCCACTATGAAGCCTGCAGATGTAGTTGCGGCAGTTAGGGGCGTGCTGGCGTGAAAACTTTTAGGCGTAGAGCTATAGTGCTGCGCCGGGTGAACTATGGCGATGCTGACAGAATAATCGACTTCATAACGCCCGAAGGTAGGGTAAGCGCTGTAGCTAAGGGTGTGCGTAAGCAAAAATCTAAACTAGCTGGCGGAGTGGAGCTTTTTGCTGTGTCGGATGTGATGTTTGGCGGTGGTCGTGGTGATATGAGTATAGTTATTTCGGCGCGTATGGAAAAGTTCTACCAGAATATTTTGGGTGATTACGATAGAATGCAGTTTGCATACGAGGCGATAGGGCAAGTTGCGAGTTTAAGTAGCGATACAGATGAAAGCGGGTGGTTTGATATGCTGGAGTCTGTGCTAGAGGCGCTAAATATCAGTAGTGTGGATATACGGCTAATTCAAGCGTGGTTTTATGTTACGGTGGCGGATTTTATGGGTGAATCTTTGAACCTGAGCTACGATACAGATGGCAATACACTAAACCAGGATAGTAAATATCGATACAGTGTAGCAGAAAAAGGCCTAGAGGCGGCGGTGAACGGCAATATTGCGGCCGGGCATATAAAACTACTACGGCTGCTTACGACAAAATCTCTAAATACACTTTTGCAAGTGGGGGGAGTAGAGGAGTTTTTGAATGATTGCCTACATGTTGCCAGGAGTCATGCTGCACTTAAGCAAAAAACTTAACAAATATCACGCATAAACACTATGGTTTATAGAGGTAAAATGTGGTATTATATACAAGATTATGAGTAAAAACGACGAAAAAAACGCAGGTCTTGAGAATATCGTAAGCTTAGCGAAGCGCCGCGGGTTTATTTACCCAGGTAGCGACGTGTATGGTGGATTGAGCGGCACATGGGACTACGGACCACTTGGTGTGGCCCTGAAGCGCAATGTTATGCAGCTATGGTGGAAGATGTTCGTAGATGACCGCGACGACATGTATGGTGTAGATGCTGCGATACTTATGAATAAAAAAGTATGGGAAGCAAGCGGCCATA
>JAGQND010000040.1 GCA_020428265.1 Candidatus Saccharimonadota bacterium
CGTGACAAACTTCGCAGCATGCAGTTACTCGCCAAGGCTGGCGTGGGTATACCTAAAACAGTGGTGTCGCGCAATAGTGCCGACATAGACGACCTGATAGAGAAAATCGGTGGTACGCCTGTAATCATCAAGCTTGCGCGTGGTACTCACGGCAATGGTGTGGTACTGGCTGAAACCAAAAAAGCAGCCAAAAGCGTACTGCAGGCGTTTTACTTGCAAAACGAAGACGGCACCAACATATTACTACAAGAATTTGTAAAAGAAAGCGCCGGCACAGATATACGTGCGTTTGTAGTGGGTGGTCGTGTGGTGGCTAGCATGAAACGCCAGAGTCTCGACGATGATTTTCGCTCAAACCTACATAAGGGTGGCGAGGGCACAAGCATAAAACTTACCGAAGAAGAGCGCAAGACGGCCGTACGTGCAGCCAAGGCTATGGGGCTCAACGTAGCCGGTGTTGACCTGATGCGTAGTGAGCGTGGACCACTAGTGTTAGAGGTAAATGCAAGCCCTGGATTTGGCGTAGAAAAGGTAACTGGCCGCGATGTAGCCGGTGCCATAATAGAATATGTAGAATTAAATGCCAAGCGCCGTAACAAAAAGGACAAAGTGGGGGCATAGCTGTGGGCAGGTGGGCCAAACCGATTATAGTCGCACTTATCGTAGTGATAGGTGCGACTTTAATATGGTGGCAAATGGCCGTCGATAGGTCATACGTGTACATCGACAACACAAAATATAGCCTGATTGGCATCGAAGAGTCTGAAAAAGACCGCCGCCGAGGGCTGGGCGGCATGGAGGATATGCCCGAAAGTTCTGCGATGCTATTTGTATTTCCACAAGAGGGAGACTGGGGATTTTGGATGAAAGACATGGATTTTGCTATAGACATATTGTGGCTGGATACCCAGGGTACGGTGGTGTATATGGTGCGCGATGTGCAGCCGAGTAGCTACCCTACAACTTTTAAGCCAGATAATAAGCGTGCACGCTATGTCATAGAGCTACGGAGTGGTACTATAGAGAGGACGGGAATTCGCGAAGGTAGTAAAGCGAAAATGCCGTTGGGGATATAAAGTGAATCTTGTAATCATTTTAGGAATTGTTGTCGCCATTTTGTTTGTGGTGACGTATTTTACCAGACGCCGATTCGGTGTTCTTGGACTCGCCCTATGCGCTGGGTATTTGCTTGAGACTATGTGGACGTCGCAGGTAACTCCTTGGCTCGAAGGCGCGGGTGTGGAGCTTATCAGTCCGCCACTCGCTAGTGTAGTGTCGGCTGTTTTAGTTTTACTCCCTGCAGTGCTACTGTTCCTGAGCGGTCCAGCTAGTCACGGCAAGGTGCTACGGGTACTCAATGCAGCTGTTTTTGCGCTGCTTGCCACGTCGTTCCTTATAGATTCATTTGGCAGTAACTTGGTGTTAGATAGTACTGGCGAGCAGATTTATAGGTTTTTGACAGATAATAAGTCGTTTATAATTACTGGCGCTATAGTCTATGCGCTATACGATATTTTGACCATGCGCAAGCATCACGACAAGTCGTAATTTGACTTTTATTAGCATAAGTGGTATAATGAAATCACGATGAAAAACCATCACAACCACGTTGAAAAGATAATCATAGGTGGTACACTCGCCACCGATAGGGCCATGCAGTCCATGTATGGGGCGCTAGCGTCTGATGCTCACTCTGAAATACCTGCTCGCGAGCGCATGTTTGCACTAGATGCTGGTGGTTTAGGTAGTCTAGAAGATACATACCAAGATATTAAAGAGCGTGTAGTGGATTTCAAAAACCGTACCGGTAGCGATGTAGTAGTAGGTGGTCACTCGCAAGGTGCAATGCATGCTATGCGTATGTATCTCGATGGTGTTACCGAACACGCTGTACTATATGCTGGTCCTCATGGTGGTGTGCGTATGGATGCTGGCTCGACGGCTATACGGGCTTTGAAGCTGGGGCTTGGCGTTGCCAAGCTACCTATGGGTCTTGACGCTAAACGTTTAGATAAAGCGCCAGTTGTTGAAGATTTAGACCCTGAGTCGGACTATATGTTGAAGTACCGCGAGGAAATGGAAGTGGGGTTGCACGATGATAGCGATGTGCGAATAGTTGTAGCTACACGTGACCGTATAGTGCCGCCACGTTCAGCGCTGGAAGTTGGCCCGCATGCGCTTAAGCAAATAATTGTGCCGCATATCGGCAAAACCGCTGTATGGCGCATATCGGACATTAGGCCGGAATACCGCCACCAGGGCCAGGCGATTTCTAATCCGTTCCCTGTAAATCACATAACTATGACCATGGCGCCAGCATCAACTCGCGTGATAAACAACATGCAGGTCCGGGCCAATGAGCAGTGTAGGCTGTAGTGTAAATTGTTTTTAGCATAGAAAAATCACCTACGTAATGTAGGTGATTTTTCTATGGAGGGTCCAGTGGGGCTTGAACCCACGACACCCTTTGGATGTAAACCGAACGCTCTAACCAGCTGAGCTATGGACCCGTATATGGGTATGTTTTGTAAATCCGGGACCATTTTGGCTACTAACACAGTGCATTGCGCTGGTTAGAGCTTGCTCGATTATTTGCGTTCACGCAGAGCTGAGCTATGGACTCGCGTATATAATACTTAAGTAGCTTAGCACTTTATAGGGGTATTTGTCAATAAATGTTACTATATTTAGCATGCAACTTTGGAAGTTTCGGCGTAAAATTCATACGTCTTGGTTGATTGCGGTGTTTTCGCTAGCCATGGTGGTGGGTGTGTTTGCTGTGCAGTTTGTACCGCAAACTATATTTGCGCCGGTGGCCTGGCTGGCTGTGGCGCTGGTGTGTATGGGCTGGGCTTTGTGGCGGCGAGCAGCGTATGTATTGCCTGTGGTGGTGTTGGCTGGTAGTTTGCTAGGGTTATGGCGAGGGTCGGTGCTGGCTACGCAGGTAGAGGTGTATGCGCACGTGATGGGTCGCACGGCCGAAGTGCGGGGTAAAGTAGTAGAAGATACCGATGTGGGTAGTGCTGGCGAGGTAAATATGAGGCTGGGTAGTATAGCTATAAATGGCCACGAGGTGGCGGGGCGCGTGTGGGTGAACTTGGCTGGCAAGCAAGACATAAAGCGCGGCGACATAGTTACGGTGAAGGGCAAGGTGAGCGAGGGGTTTGGTAATTATGCGGCGAGTATGTACCGCACTAAATTGGTGGACTGGCAGCGGCCCAACCCGGGCGACGTGGCGCGGCGTGTGCGCGACTGGTTTGCCGACAAAATTCGCCTGGCTATACACGAGCCGCAGGCGAGTTTAGGGCTTGGCTATTTGCTGGGGCAAAAGCGTGCGTTGCCACCCGAACTGCAAGATGCACTGGTGGTGACGGGGCTTACTCATGTGGTGGTGGCGAGTGGTTATAACCTTACGATTTTGGTGCGGCTCGCACGGCGGCTGTTTGCGCGAGTGTCCAAGTATTTGTCTACATTATCGGCTACAACTATGATTTTGGGGTTCATGGCTATCACGGGTGCTAGCCCGAGTATGGCGCGGGCTGGGCTGGTGTCTGGCCTGAGCTTGGCGGCGTGGTACTATGGGCGCAAATTTCACCCGCTAGTGTTGCTGCCATTTGCGGCGGCCGTGACAGTGATGATAGACCCATCGTATGCTTGGAACGATTTGGGTTGGGAGCTGAGTTTTGCGGCGTTTGCCGGTGTGATGATACTGGCGCCGCTGCTGCAAAGGTATTTTTATGGCAATGCCGAGCCGGGTACCGTGCGGCAGATTTTAGGCGAAACTATCAGCGCACAGGTAATGACACTGCCGATACTTGTGATGGCGTTTGGTGCCATGAGCAACGTGGCGATAATTGCGAATTTACTAGTATTGCCACTTGTGCCGCTGGCAATGCTGCTGACTTTTGTAGCTGGCGTGGCAGTGCTGGTGGCGCCATGGTCTGCTGCGTGGGTGGGCCAGCCTGCAGAGTGGGTGCTGACGTATGTGACGAGCGTGATAGCGTATTTTGCCAATTTGCCATGGGCGCAAGTGGAAGTGCAAATAGGTGTGTGGCAGGTTGTGGCGGCGTACGTGGTAATTGTAGTAGCCTGTGTGTACATGTGGCGCGCCACAGGGTATAGCCTAAGGGGCGAAAATGTGGTAAAGTAGTAACAATATGTCAGGACATTCGAAGTGGTCAACTATTAAACGTGAGAAGGGCGCCAAAGACGCAAAGCGTGGCGCTGTGTTCACTAAAATCGGCAATCAGATTGCCATAGCAGCGCGCGGCGGCACCGACCCAGCCATGAACTCAGCCCTAGCGATTGCGATAGAAAAAGCTAAGCAGGCGAACATGCCAAACGCTAACATACAGCGTGCTATAGACCGCGTGAACGACAAAAACGCGGCTGTGCTAGAAGAAATCACTTATGAAGGTATGGGGCCAGGTGGCGTGGGTATCATAATCGAAACCGCAACCGACAACAAAAACCGCACATTCCCAGAAGTTCGCACGGCGCTAACTAAAAACGGTGGGCGTATAGCTGATGCCGGTAGTGTGGCGTTTCAGTTTGACCGCAAGGGCGTGATACGCGTGGCGGCAAGCGGTGAAGAGGCTTTTCTGGGCGTACTAGACGCTGGCGCAGAAGACGCCGAAGAGTCGGAAGATGAACTAATTGTATACACTGACCAAAAAGATTTGGCCAAGGTACGCGAAGGCATAATTGCAGCTGGCTATGACGTAAAAGACGCCGAGTTGCAATATGTATCAAAGCACTCTGTGGAGATTAGTGACGAAGAAACAGCGCGCAAAGTGCTGAAAGTTATGGATGCTATAGACGACTTAGATGATGTGGTGAACGTGCATACCAATGCCGACATTACTGTTGATGTAGAATAAACATTTTATTGAGCTTAAGTTTGTAAATCTCACTTGGATTTTATACGCTTATTAAGGTATTTTTAAGTGAGGAAAATAATGAGACAAACAGTGAAAAACGCATGTTTTTTAGTTGTGGGAATTTTTATAACATTGAGTAGTTTTGCGTCGGTACAAGCACTTGTGTTGCAGGCTGGTGAAACTAAATTTAAAGACGTATCGCCACTCATAATTACGTCACTTATGACGTCTGGTGGCGGTAGTGATGTGGAGTTTGTAGAAATATATAACAGTGCAAATTCACTCATAAATATGGCTGATTGGCGCATAGAAGCACTGCGAGTTGATAGCACGGTAGGGCAACTAAAGGTAGCAGCGCACGCCGGCTACGTGGAGCCGAATACGCATGTAGTGTTAGCCAAAAGTGGCGTGGTGAATGGTGCGACATATACGCTAGATGGCTGGGATAATTTGAGTACTCAGCCCATAACGGAAATTCGCTTAACGCATGATAATTTTCGCCCGCATAGTGTGGTGCTTGATGCTAAAAAATACGATGCGTGGCTAACGCGTACGTATAATACAACGAGTTACTCTGATGCTGCGAGTGCTATGCATGTGCGTACTGTCGGTGAGCGTGAATTATTTGACGATGGTGTGTATGTGGCGCCAGAATCTGCGGGTGGTTTGCAGGTTGTAGAAATATATCCGTATGCCAAAGATTGTACGCCGTTTGATACGAGTGTAGAGTGTCGTGACTATGTGAAAATTGTAAATAGTAATAAAACTGAACCGATAGATTTGAGTGGCTACGTACTGCGTACCGATAGTTCGTCTGCTACGCGTACGAGCTCTAATACTGTGAATTTAAACGGTACATTGTGGCCGGGCGAATACATGACAGTGTCGCTAACGAATAGCGGTACTGCCTTGCAATTAACAAATAGCGGCGGCTACGTGTGGCTAGAGGACACCTGGGGATTGGCGCGTTATGATGAAACTCTTACTCACTACGAGTCGGCGACTTCTGCCATGCAGGGCCAAGCATATGCCGTAGCTGAGACTGGCGAGTGGAGTTGGACGACAACACCAGAGCCGTATAGTGCTAATAAAATTACGCTTGCCGTGGATAAATCTTGCCCCGAAGGCAGTGTGATAAACCCGGTGACGAACCGCTGCAATAAGGTGACGACGGCGAGTAGCCTAGTGGCTTGCAAGGAAGGTCAAGAGCGAAACGCCGAAACGAATCGTTGCAGGAGTGTGCTTGGTGCGACAGATACTCGCAAGCCATGCAAAGACACGCAGTATCGTAGTGAAGAAACTGGGCGGTGTCGAAACTTGCCGGCGAGTGGTGTGCCCGATGCGGCTTTTGCCGTAAAACCCGTGGAGCAAACTGGCTCGCAGTTTGTGGGCTGGTGGGCGCTTGGTGGAGTGTGTGCTATGGCTGTAGGATACGGTGTATGGGAGTGGCGTGACGAGATAAAGGGCGTGTTTAAACGAATCGTACGCAAATAGCTATATAATATATATATGAGAATAATTGGCATCGACCCAGGCACAGGAATTTTGGGATTTGGCGTGGTAGATGTCGTGAGTGGCAAAAAAACACGGCTGGTGACGGCTGGCGTGATAACAACTCCGGCGCACACGCCACTAGATGTACGACTGGGCGAAATTTACGATGGCCTAACCGACATAATAAAAGAAACAAAACCCGAAGTGATGTCGATAGAGAAGCTATTTTTTACCAAAAATGTGACAACGGCTATAAGTGTAGCCCAGGCGCGGGGCGTGGCAATGCTAACTGGCTACCAGGCTAAGTTGCCAATTGCCGAGTATACGCCAAACGAAATTAAGCAAACACTTACAGGTTATGGGCGGGCAGACAAAAAGCAGGTGCAAGAAATGGTGCGTATAGAACTTGGCCTGAGCGAGGTGCCTAAGCCAGATGACTGTGCTGATGCTCTAGCGGCGGCCATAACACACGCTATGATGTCGCGAAACTCTTAAAAATGCTATACTCGCGCTTATTTTAGCGCTCATTAACACTTCGTCGCCTCGGAAATATATGCAAGCATCTAT
>JAGQND010000041.1 GCA_020428265.1 Candidatus Saccharimonadota bacterium
CTCTCGGCTGCAGCTGGGCTAGAATTATAAGTATCATCTATAATGATGCTGTTATTGAAGCCCTTAAATAACTTCATGCGGCCAGGTACAGGCTCTATTTTATCTAGGCCATACTTAAGCTCGGTAGCGCTCAGGCTAAACTTTACACCTACGGCCGCTGCAGCCACAGCTGGGCGCAAATTATGCTCGCCAAGTACCTTTATAGAGGCCTCGACAGTGCCTGCTACCTCTGGCGCAGTAAATACACCATGGTGGCCGTGCTGCACCGAAAATCCACTTCGCGCAAACCGATACTCCGCGCCTTCGCCCGTACCATATGTATGTAAATTGCGATTAGTTATGTACTCGGCAAACCGACCGTCTATATCGTCGCGGTTTATAAGCGCTATCTGGCTAAAATTCGCCGCAGTAAGCTCCTCTTGCGCCACAGCCTCGATAGTCTGAAAAAACTCCATGTGCTCAGGCGTAACAGCGGTAACAACCGATATATATGGCTGCAAATACCTACCAAAAGCCGCAATTTCACCAGGATGATCGGTGCCAAGCTCCTGAACTATAACATCTACATCCGTAGGAGCTAGCACACGAGCCTGAGCCTGTGACAAAACCTTTTGCCAAGCACCGAAACTTCGCACGTCATCTGGATAAGGTATGCCGAGTATTGCAAGAGGAACCGACATTTCGGTATTGTGATTACCCTCGTGCAGTCGCACACGATAGCGCTGACTCAGCATGGTTGCTATAGCTGTTTTGGTGCTAGTTTTGCCCACGCTACCAGTCACAACAACTAGCTTTACCTCTGGGTGACGCTGAAAATAAGCCACCACAGCTTCTTCGAGCTTGCGCTGTACACGTAACTTATATTTCTTACGGAGTCCGCTAAACATTTAGTATATTATAGCACCAATAACACCATAGAGCTTGCGCTTTTTTACTAAATGCGTCAAACTAGTTATGGTTGCTGGTGCGCAACATGGGGCAACCCGTTTGCGCGGCAAAAACAAACACACACCACCAAACTCGTGCCCCGGGTGGGCGCGCAACAGCATCGATTCAAAACTACCTCTTAACAGGGGTAGTTTTATGTTTTTGTGGTGAGTTTTGCACAGGCATAAATAAAAATGTTGTGCTTTTTATACAAAAGGAGTATACCTATAAGCACAAGGCAATTTGGAGGGAGTATGAGTACAAAAGAGTATCTCGACGGTCGTCAACACGGACTCGTCGTTATGCAGGGCCTCGTAACATTATTGTTCGGGGTGGTTGCACTGTTCTTTCCTGGGTTGACCTTAGCCAACCTAGTGCTACTATTTGCCGTCTACGTATCGGTAGTCGGAGTAGTCGAGCTCGTCCACGGATTCCGTGACCTCGGCAGGAGTAATACCTATTGGTTCTCACTTCTTGTCGGTCTCGTTCTCGTGGGAGCGGGTGTCTATCTGGTGCGAAATCCAGACATGACCCAGAGTGCCTTTTTGGCATTCGCAGGTGCACTCGTGCTCGTGCGCGGACTTGCAGACCTATTTGTGTCGGCATTTCTCAGCAGCGAGAGCGATCACCGTACACTTTGGGTAGTCACGGGAGTAGTCGGCGTAGTTGCCGGTCTATTACTCTGGCGCTATCCGGTTGCAGGTGTCCTAGACTTTGTCTGGGTACTAGGCCTGTACGCATTGGTTTTAGGGTCTGTCGGCCTTGCACTGGCCTCACGCCTCAAAAGCTAGACCTCGCTACTACATAAAAACAAGTTGTCAAAATCTATAAACTTTAGGTCTCCGTCGTAGCCTTGTCGACGGAGACTTTATGTAATTTAGCGTAATCACTATGTTTTTGACGCTATATGTGATTTAATATAAGGGTTCAGAAGCAGCGCCGAAATACGTGTAAAATGTTACCCCGTACGTCCGCAGTTGGTCGATCTGACAGCAGTATTAGTAACAAGAGAGTATTTCAATGGCAACGCAAAATCTATTTATTGGTAGCCTAGCATTCGCTACTACCGATGACAGCCTACGCGCTCACTTTGAGCAAGTTGGCCCAGTGGCTAGCGCACGTGTCGTAACAGACCGTGATAGCGGCCGCTCAAAAGGTTTTGGTTTCGTAGAGTTCGAAAACGAAGACGACAACCAAAAAGCAATTGATCAGCTTAACGGCAAGGAACTCGATGGCCGCGCGATTAACGTAAGTGTCGCACGTCCACGCGAGGAACGTCCACGCCGCGACGACAACCGCAACGGCGGTGGTCACCGTGGTGGCAACGGCGGTTCATTCCGTCAGCGCAGCTGGTAATTCACACCTTTATAAATAGCCCCCTAACAGGGGTTATTTATTTTGTCACATACTCGGGTGTCAGGGTGCGACCCTGAGCAGTTCGTACACCGAAGCACTCACTAGGCACCTAACCGAACGATGCTGACTAAGGCGCGTACGCACTTCGGTAGAGCTTACGTCCATCTCGGGCACTTTAAGCAAGTCTACATTACTACCCACTAAGCCCATGTCGTACCCAGGGCGCTCTATCACTAACATTGGTAAGTTTTGCTTCATCCAGTCACCCGACTGCCATGTGTCCATACTAGCGTACGAGTCTGCGCCGTATACCCATATAAACCTGCGTTCTGGGTATTTATCATAAAATATTGCACAGTATCTATAGTTTCCGTATGCTCAGCTCGCATAAGCTCATCGTCGCGTATAGCTATATTCACGGTCCGCGTCACGGCATCACGAGCTAGGGCGTTCACTAACTCCAGTCGACGCTCGAGCGGCACATCAATATTTTTATCTTGGCGACTACCACTTGGTAGCAGCCATACATCGCCATTTACCTGTTCGCCATAGTCCACGCAAGCCTGCAAAACATTTAAATGCGCCACAGTAGGCGGGTTAAATGCTCCGCCGTATATTATGGTATTTTTGGGGGTTTCTGGCTGTCGTTTCATGTCATTTCCTTATTTAGTGTTGACTTTACACTAACTAGTTGATATCCTAAGTGTATACAACTTACCAGCAAAATGCAAGAGGAAATATGGAATCGCTACAAGCAAAAATCATAAACGAACTAAATGTTAAGCCCCACATAGACCCCGCCGAAGAAATCGAAAAGCGTACTAATTTCTTGGCTGATTACTTGCTCGACTCTCAACTTGACGGCTATGTACTCGGCATTTCTGGCGGACAAGATTCCCTGCTGGCTGGCCTATTAGCTCAGCGCGCCGTAAACCAACTTCGCGTAAACGGCCAAGACGTGGCGTTCCATGCCCTGCTCCTACCCTATGGTACTCAAGCTGACCGCGCCGACGTGGACCTAGCCATAAATACAATTCAGCCTAGCACGGTGCACGAGCATAACATCAAACCTGCCGTAGATGCCTACGAACAAACATACAATTCAGGCGAAGTAATCATGAGCGACTTTGGCAAAGGCAACATAAAAGCCCGACAGCGCATGATAGCCCACTATGCCCTAGCCGGCGAGCTAAAACTTATAGTCATAGGCACCGACCACGCAGCCGAAGCTGTGACGGGATTCTACACCAAGTACGGCGACGGCGGAGCTGACATATTGCCACTATTCGGACTCAATAAACGACAGGGCAAGCAGCTCCTGCGTGAGCTTAATGCGCCAGAACAGCTCATCACCAAGCAGCCCACCGCCGACCTGCTCGACGCCAAACCAGGGCAAACAGATGAATCTGAGCTCGGTTTGAGTTATGATGATATAGACGATTACCTAGAGGGCAAGGTTATTGACCCTACAGCTGCCCACAAAATCGAACAAAGATATTTATCGTCGCAGCACAAACGTAATTTACCAGTAACACCGAGGTTTCAATGACAAAATTCTACTACGTCCGACACGGCGAATCACAACTAAATATACAGCCCGACATAATCGGCGGACGCTCCAACCATGTAGAGTTGACCGAACGTGGCGTACGACAAGCCCAAGCATTTGGCCGATGGCTCTCTAGGTCTTACATGCGGCCCGACCACATAGTTTCATCGCCTGCGGTGCGCACCATGCAAACTCTTCGCCATAGTATAGGTGATGTTGCATTTACAACAGATGATAGGTTGCAAGAGCTCGACCAAGGCGTCAAAACAGGCGCACCGCGCGTCGAAACATACAACCCAGCGGTTCGCCAAATCATCAACGAGCAGCAGTTAGATTTCAAGTTTGACCAGGGCGAATCCATACAAGATGTCATGAATCGCAACATGGAATACGTAGACGAAAAATCAGCCGAATCGCCAGATGACACGTTTTTGATATTCGGTCACGGCTTTGCCATACGCTCACTTGTAGGGGCCATAAACAACTTAAACCACGACGAAATAGTGTTCGGTCTCAAAACCCCCAATACATCGCTTACACTCGTAGAAACCGATGGTCCACACCGTAGAGTTAAATTCGTGGGCATACAGGTGTCTGACAGTGAGGTATAATAAAACTATGCAATACACGGGCGAATACAAGCCACCTATACTAACTGTCGATGCGGTGATTTTTCAGCTGATAGGAGGCGAATTAAACGTACTACTGATAGAGCGCCCCGACGAACCATTCAAGGGATCGTGGGCACTACCTGGCGGCTACAGCTCCGAGGGCGAAACTACACTAAACTCACTCGAGCGTATAGTTCAGCAAAAAGCTGGGGTAGATGTCGAAAACGACCTGCGCTACATAGAGCAACTATACACTTTCGACACCGTAGCACGCGACCCTCGTGGCCACGCAGTATCTGTAACATACATGGGATGTGGGCAAGAAATAGTGCCAGAAGGTGGGCGAGCGCACACGGCGTTTTTCCCTGTTGGCAACCTACCTAGCCTAGCCTATGACCATGCAAATATCATAGCCTACGCGCACGAGCGTCTGCAGTCTAAGCTAACTTACACCAATAGTATATATGCATTTTTGCCAGCTAAATTCACACTCACCGAGCTTCAAGACGCCTACGAGGCAATTCTGATGCGCGAGCTCGACAAGCGTAATTTCCGCAAAAAATTCCTAAGCTTAGGACTCATAACCGAAACAGCCGAAATGCGCAAAGGTGGCGCGCACCGCCCAGCTAAACTATACAAGTTCAACTCACCAACACTCGAGTCGCTATCTCGTAGTTTTGACTAATTTACCCCTGTAATTTAGTAGCTAATATTGACAAAAAGCATAGTTTTGTGCTATAATATAAATATGGGGTCACCGACCCTTACCTTCACAATTAGCTACGGAATTAAGGAGTCAGTCATGACTGCCACCACTCGCGAAGTCACCAGCAACAGCCCGTACGGCAGCGTGTTCATCAGCATCACCGTCGATGGCGGAACCGATGAGGTGAACGAAAACATCGCCCGCGCGGCGGTCATCGGTGCATATGGCACCCTTGGCAATATCAACTCGCGGCTGATGATGTTCGCCGAGCCGGGCGACCAACGATTTGACAGTTCGATCTCGAACACCATCAAGGCGAACGGTATCGCCCTGACCATCACTGCCGAGTACTCATACCAGTCGAGCGCCATGCTCGTACTAGCTGGGTGCTTGGAACAAGTCGGATCGGCATGCTCCAGTGCTATCTCCAGTGTTGTGCCGTTCGATCAAGAGCGGATCGCCCGCGTGGTAACTATGAGCCAGGGCATGATGCAACCCATGCAGCCCCAGTTCGCCGTGCAGCCGCAAGTGCCGCAACAAGCAACGCAGCCCCTGCGAGTTCAGACGAACAGTACATCGGACGAACCCAGCACGGGTCAGTACCTCTAGTGGTACCGCTGCTTCCAAATTCCGTAAGTTATTTGTGGAGCAGCTTCCGTAGATTTTTCGCTACGCTGATGAGTCCCGTAGGACGAAAAGCTGCCGCCCCCAGGCCTCGTAAACGAGCCGACTCTTCTGGCTCTATACAATATTCATCGTCATCATCAAGTAATCGTGGCGCTTGATTTGCTTGCTCCAGTAAATCCTCTGCCGTAAAGTGCGGACGCGGTGGCAACTCTACCCACTCACCACCAAATGGAGACTTATCTTCATCTAGCGGATTAGTCATACGCCGCCACTGCAAAGAATTACGTACATCACCATTATTACTAGGGTTCACTCGAGTATAGTGTATTAGCATGCAGTTTGTAATATTCTGCTCTGGGTCGGCCTCAACTTCCTCAAATTGTTCTGGCAACATGCGCTCTATATCGTAGCGCGCCACCCCCATAAAATCACCGTGCGTCACAGCTATAACCTTGCGGCCAGACTGTTCGCGCTGCAATGTACCCTGAAAATCACGATACCTAAACCTCACGTCACTACGGCTCTCGCCACCATCAAGCTTCGTAAACCACGGGTCGGCAGCATGCATCCTCACAGTTTCCGCGAATCTTTTCTGACGCTCAGCACGAGTCAATGCCCCATATAACCCCCAGTTACGCTCTACTATACGGTCGTCATGCAGCCAGCCCTGCCTTGGAGCACCCAAAATTCCACCCGTATCGCGGGTACGCAAAAATGTAGAGTAGAACCCAACATCAAACATAGCCACACCACCCAGATTGCGGTCAATCCACTCGCGCGCTTGGGTAGCCTGCTCAATACCAAGGCGTGACAAGCGCTGCTGCCAATCTGGCCGTGCCGTCACAATATCATGCTTCCTGTGCAATATACCGGCTTTGTCGGCTTTTTGTATTACGTTCGCTTCAGACTGCGCGTGACGTATAAATACTAAATCATCTGGCATAGGCATAGCATAACTCCTTTGTTTATATTTTAATTATACAATCTTTTTTAAATTATACAATTTTTCATATTTTTCTCTATTCTTGTTAATTAGTGTTGACAATACACTAAGTCTTTGATAGCATAAGAGTAGAAAGTGTCATA
>JAGQND010000042.1 GCA_020428265.1 Candidatus Saccharimonadota bacterium
GCGTAACCTGACGTATGCGCTGATCGGTGACAATATACAAGGTGTAGTACCACATAAGAAAATGATACAAAAATAATAGTAAACCGAGTGTAAGACCTATGACCGGAGAAAGATACACCTTGAGCTCTGTAGGCCATATAAACACTGGTATAGAGGAAATAACAAAAGGCAACGCCAAGAGGTAGAACCCTTTTCGCATCGCAATTATATGTCTGCGAAATACGAAAAGTAATTCTTCTCCGTCACGTTGCCCGTCAAAATCTAGCTGAACCTTTTTACCCATAGTTCTATTTTACCATGGTACCCCGGGCAGGAGTCGAACCTGCAACCTTATCCTTAGGACGGATCTGCTCTATCCAATTGAGCTACCGAGGCATTGGCTATATTTTAACAGATTTACCCCTAGGGGTCTAATTATCGAATAAACTTATCGCTAGGTTTTTCGTATTCGTAAATTTCACTCTCGGCGAACCAGTGAGCAATTTCCTGCTCAGCATCTGCTTCGTCGCCACTTGCGTGGATAAGGTTCGGTATGCCCTTTTCTTGCGAATCAGCGTAGCCAAAGCTCATGTGTGAATAATCACCACGGATAGTACCAGGGTCTGCAGACTTAGGCTCAGTAGCACCTACAAGTTTACGTACAAGCGCAATCGCCTCTACTCCCTCAAATACAATCGCAATCACAGGGCCAGACACCATAAGTTTCATAGTTACATCAAATGCATGCTCGCCACGACGTGAAATCATTTTACCAATATCTTCGTAGTGCTTGCGGTAGTGATCTTCATCCGGTGAGATCATCTTAGTTGCCACAATTTTGAGTCCTACGCGTTCGAAACGAGACAAAATCTCGCCCACAACTCCGCGCTGCACCGCATCAGGTTTAAACAATACTAATGTACGTTGTATTTCGTTTGCCATTTTTTCTCCTTATTCTTCTCTATATTGTAACAAAATTAAATTTTTTATACAGTGCTACACTTTGGCTTGCCGCGCTATTTGAGTTATGCTTATTATATGTATCTGTCCGAACTAATTACTGACTACATAGAGCACCTAGAAGTCGAGGGTGGCCGAGCTATTAAAACCACCGAAAACTACCGACTATATCTAGAAAGGTTTTTAGAATTCGCCGACGACATAGAAGTAAGTAAAATAACATCAGAAACTGTACGCAAATATCGCCTGTGGCTCAACCGCTATAAAAACTTCAACAACGAAGAGCTGTCGACCATCACCCAAGGCTACCACCTCATTGCCCTACGCGGGTTTTTACACTACTTAGCAAATCGTGACATACCAAGTCTTAATTCCGACAAAATAATCTTGCCCAAAACAGCTCGTAAACAGGTTACATTCCTATACAAAGACGAAATCGACCGTATGCTTGCGCAAGTAAATACCAGTGACGAAAAGGGACTACGTGATATGGCCATACTCATACTACTATTCTCAAGTGGCCTACGTGTGTCTGAGCTAGTAGGACTAGACCGCGACCACGTGAACACCAAACGACGCGAATTTATGGTACGCGGTAAGGGCCAAAAAGACCGACCTGTATTTATAAGTGAATCAGCTGCCAGTATAATAGAAGATTACCTACAGACCCGCTCAGACAGCCTAGACCCGCTTTTTATAAGCTACAGCCGCAACGTCAGCCCTGATAACTCAGGAGACTACAGACGGCTTACAGCACGTAGTGTGCAGCGAATTATATCGTTCTATGCCCGCATGGCTGGCATCACCAAGCATGTAAGCCCCCACACCATGCGCCACAGCTACGCCACTGATCTACTTATGAACGGAGCCGACCTGCGCTCAGTGCAGTCTATGCTCGGACACAGTAATATAAGCACTACGCAAGTATACACTCATGTCACAGACGAGCATTTACGTGAAGTATACGAACGTTTTCATAGCGAAAACACCGAAGCAGCAGCAGCCTAGTAACTGCAAGTACCAGCTACGTAATCATCTGGGTTGTCGGTAATCAAGAATGTTTTACACAAGCTACCAGATATATCCACAGCAGACTCAGCGGCAGGTATACTACTACCGTCTAACTCAACACGACTACGCACACGTCGAAATAAATCATTCGCACGCCCGGTAGAGTCTATAGCTGGCTGCACTGCACTAAAATGAACCGGACTATTAGTTTCACTCTGCATACTAACCCTAAATGAGGTTTTTTGATTGTACATAGGTGTTACGCGCAAATAAGCATGCCTATCTTCAAGATTGGTGACGCCAATAGGCTTAGGTATCTTAAGCACAGCCTTACAGGCATACTGCCTATCGGCACTTATAGACGTAAAGGTTTTTACGCACCCAGCAGGCTGCAATAAATCGCTGCTTTTATCTCTACGCGACAGCCCCATATCTATCGTTGCCGTCTCAACACCAATCGGGTACAAAAATACTGAACTATTATTACTATCTTGACCATCATTGTTATTGAAACTAGACAAATTAAACTCATTGCCATACTGTATCAACTGAACCCTCATAAGTGCAGGCTTGTTAAGTGGCCAATTTGCAAGCTTAGGTAGACCACCTGAAACATCATTACCTACATCTATAGATATACCTTTATCTGACTTTGGCTTAGAAGAATCTTCCTGGAAATCAGACTGCGAGAACCACTCTAACGTGACTGTATCAAATGGTATATCAGACTTAAGCGGTACAACATGTGAGGTATTTTCTGACAGCTCACCCACAAAATCATCGGTATCAAGCTGAACTTTCACGCATGTATACGCTTGGTTGAGCACTGTGTCACCCTCGGACTGCTTTACCATTACCTCTTTATCGTCTGGAGACCCGGCTATACCAGCTTTTTGTATGGTGTCACACTTCTGACTGTTCAAAGCCGCCAAAAGCTCATTACACTCACTAGTGCCTACAGCATCGCCCTCGCCTACACAGTGATTTCTATATATAACTATCGCGCGCTTAGCATCTTCCACGCCTGCATTGGCTGAGTCGAGTGCACTCTTAGATAAATCAGAAGTAGTAGCCTGGGCTTGATTTAAGATCATAATCCTTACAAAAGACACAGCTACCGTTGTGATAAAAAGCGCCGAAAATATCACCAAAAACAACGATACTGCACCACTTTCATTCCTTTTATAATCTACGCTCATCAATCCGCTCCCCTGTTACCGGCCTGCGCCGTGAAATCAAATACGTTAACTGCACAAAAATTCTGTACTGAACTGTCATCGCTAGGTGGCTTACATGTTACATCCATAGTATCTAAAGTTTTGTCTCGGTTGTGGTCTAGCGCGTCTTGATTATTGGTACCTATTTCCATAATTATCCTATACAGAGCCTGCCCTGTAGTCGGATCGCTAGCCAGCTCTTTCACCTGAAAACTTTGTATTGCCAAGTCTGTATCGCCACCCGCCAATAGTTCAGAAGCATTTTCCTTGATAATTTTCTTCTTTTGGTCTGCGCAATACTGAGCACCGTTATCACGAACTTTCACAAATCGTATAGTATCCGTACTAGTATCGTACACATTTATAGGACTATCTATAGAGCGGCCGTAATTCCATATATAGCTATATGCACCGGTACAAAACCTGCCACCATCTGGAGCATCTTCACTCACGCCAGCGTTACGCTGATTCCAAAACATACCGTTGAGAGAAAATGGCGAACTACCACTAAGAGTTTGACGGATATCAGTAGCTATTGCGCGCCCCGCTTGATCTACCGACTTCATAGTCAAGCCTTTGTTATATATACTACTAAGTTGTATTACCGTCATAGCTATAATAAGTAACAATATAGACACAAAAGTCATAGCTAATAGCAACTCTATAAGTGTAAAACCTTGTTCTTTTTTAGCCACGTGGTTCATAAAGCCTCACAATCGTACCCATAGTTAACGGTGTTGACAAGCCAGGACTGAGCCAGCATGCGCGTATATGAAAATCATAAAACCCAGGTCGCTTAGCAGAATCATTCTTAATATCCTTTTCACTATCTGTAGTAGTGTCCGGCCATCTTACGGCTTGTATCCATATACCTTCAGGTGTAGGCGGCTGCGTATCATTTCGGGGATCATAGCGTATCATAGGGTACGTCAAAGCATCCTGTATACCGCGTAATATCGGCGTTTGACCACCATCTACGCCCCTGGTGGCGTCAAAATTCAGTTTGGTAGTATCAAGTGCAAACACATCACTGCCGGGGTAATGACACTTCGCACCATCTGATATATCGCCGTACTTCTGCAAACTATCAGATTTTATAGCATTTTCTTCAATAACTTGCTTCCATGCCTCAGTTGCCCTACCATTCTTGCCGTAGTCAGCTATGTACGCATGGTTTAAGTACCTTAAAGCATCTGCCTGGGCATCTATCTGCTCTCTTACCAAACCTATTTCAAGAGAACGCTGGGCCATAGCCGTGCCTTGATTCATAAGCGAAAGCCCACCAATAGACACAAGGCTAAATATTGTTATAGCAAATAATACCTCTATAATAGTATCGCCGCGGTCATTCCTAGCCATTACACACCTCGTCTGTTTGGTCTATGGCCACACCACTAGGCCCGGCTATACGCGAGTCAACAGCGACAGACATAGTCGGTATTGACCCTGTTTCACCTACGACACATCCCTTAACGGTACGGCCAGCATTTTCAACAGTAATCATGTCGCTAATTTTTACAGGAAACGGCTCTTCGGACACAAAGACTCTTATCAGCCCACTAACCGGCGACCTTAGTATAAGTGCGCTCATAGTCGATACCTCTTTATTTGGGCGCTGCAAAACAGTATTTATGTCGAACGAGTTATCCGCCACTTCAAAATTTGTAATTTGCGGACTATACGATTTTAGAACATCGATATCAGATGTAGCACTCGAACTACTAGGCTCACGCCCCACTACACTGCCCGTATGCACCACCTTACCCTTTTCATTTACCTGTATATATCTACCCAGCAGCACACAAGGAGTTGTACCCCGAGCCTCACCATTATCCACACCCACAGATGGCGCCACAGATCCATCTGGCTTACAATTCCAATTGTAGTCACGTTCGTTACGCGTATTTAACACTTCAGAATATTGATTTTGCAAAAAGTTGGCATATGTCGACACGGTATCTTTGTATTGCTGCTGAATAATATTACTGCTCACACCTACCATAAGTGCCGCAAATAGAGCACCTGTAATACCCAAAAAGAGCATAAGCTCAATTACAGTAAATCCACCCTCTTTCTCTCGTGCCATTTCCGTTTAATTATAGCATAGTACTTATGCTAACCCATAGTATAAATAAGATAGAAATTTATAATCTCAGCACCAAAAATGCCAGATATAAAATACGCAGCTATAAGCAGTGGACCAAACGCTACCTGAGACTTCATGCCAACCTTACGGCGGATAAGCCCAGGAAGTATAACTATAACGCCTATTAAATTGGCTAGGAAAAGCGTTAAAAACGCCAACCTTGCGTCTGCTAGCAGCAAAGCAAGCGCTAAGCCAAGCTTAACATCACCAAATCCGACATACTTACCACCAGAAGCTCTGTGTAATACAAAGTACAGTCCACTAAGCACAAGCACGCCAGATAAAATACTTATAACGCTAGATATATCGAAATCATTGCGATACAAGGCTATGCCAGAACTCACGGCACCCAAGCCAACCAATGGCCATACTGCAACATTAGGTAGCAATTTCCACTTTGTATCGTAGACGAAAAGCCCTATTAATATCACGCCAGCAGCTAACCATACAGCCAAGTGTATATAATCTACCGCCGTATTGAGAGTGCCAGGCCACAACACATACGACAGCAAAAAGAATAGTCCCGTTGAAATCTCGATAAGAGGCTCCATGTTACCAATCTTTTTGCCGCAATACCTACACTTACCGTCTAGATATATCCAACTAAATATCGGAACTAAATCATACCAATGTAAGGTGTGTCCACAGTGTAAGCAAACAGACCTGTCTTTTGCTATAGATTTACTTTTAAGTTTTTCAACTTGCCTCTGGGCTGTCTCCGACACCTTGTAGCCATCTTTGACGTCTTGCTTGAGCTGCCTCTTGCGTACGCGCCATACAGAGGCACCAGTAAAACTACCTAGAAAAACTCCCAACAAACACAATGCAATAGCTACAGCAGTATGATCCATATCAACCATCATACCAGACTAAGATTTATTATCTAAGCAATATGGAGCGTTTTGGTTCTCAAGCTTAATCGTAAGTGCGTAATCACGAGCAGCGTTAGACGAAGACACACCGTCTTCAACATTGTTTACATCACAATGTGCTTTAGAGTAATACCCAACTTGACCTATTTCGGTAGGTGCTGTCGCGTAGCGAACCACGTAATTGTTGCCATTTGGATCTATGTAATCATCGCCAGCTACAGTACTACTAGTACCCTTAAGGTAGCCCCGTACGAAGTTACCCAAACCATCAGCACTGCTAGGTACCGCACCACGCGTTGACGCCACATAGTTAGTGAGCTGTACGGAAATACGAGATACGTCTTCCTTGCGCTGTGCATCGCGCTGACCACGCTGAAGAGCTGGTAACGCTATAAATACCATCAAAAATATAAGACCGGCAATTGCAAGAACAAGGACCACCTCGATAATAGTGAAACCTTTGTCGGAGTCCTTGGTTAGCTGTTGATATTGCTTGTTCATGAAATGCCCCTTTCTATGAACTTATTAGGCTGATTTATCGTTATAAAACGCTTATACTTATATTATATAACTATTCTGATATTGTCTATACGTGCATAGTGTTTACCAGGCTGTAGATTGGTAGCAATATCGCAGCAACCATACCA
>JAGQND010000043.1 GCA_020428265.1 Candidatus Saccharimonadota bacterium
GATACACAAAATGACCCACATAAAAGGGAAGAAGAGGTAACTAAGCTTCAAATTGACTACCTAAGAAAGAGATATAACAAAGAATTAGGTACTTCAAATTAACTGCTTGAGTTAAAATAGAATTATGGCGGGTGTCTTTATATCTATCTTCTTGATTGTCTGCGTGGGAGCGGCCGTAGTTATTATTGTTTTCTTGCAGTATAGAAAGACTCTTCAGGAAGCTAAGAATTATGAGCGTGGCCTTAAAATGGTTCCTTTGTTTATACATTTGCCACCACAGAGTGAAGATATTGAAAAGGGTGGTCGTGACGAGCGTGATATTACAGATGAGATAATATCTGAAGCGCAAGTGATGTATAACATAATTTCTAGTACTGCTACCAAAGGTTTTAAGAATAAGATTTATGGTCAGAGGCATATATCGTTTGAAATAGTTGCTAAGGGCGGTTTGGTGCACTACTATGTCGTGGTTCCTATGGTGCTACTAGATGTAGTTAAGCAGGCTGTCGCTGCAGCATATCCGTCTGCGCGTCTTGAAGAGGTCGTTAAATACAATATGTTTAGTGAAGCCGGCAAGATGAGCGGGGTGATTGGTGGCGAGTTTACTTTGAAGAAGAAGTTTATATACCCTATAGCAACATATCAAGAATCTAAGAGAGATGCGTCTAGGGCTATATTGAATGCTCTGTCTGCAGCTTCTCGCGATGATGGTGTAGCTATACAGTTTTTGATGCGCCCGGCGAATGAAGGTTGGGTCAGGACTTCTGTGGGGACAGCTAAGAAAATAAAAACAGATAGGCTAAGTGGTAAAACTGGTAACGGCGGGCTTGGTCTTGGTGTAGGGGCGTCTAAGGGTATGGCTGAATTGCTCTGGAAGCCGCCAGAAGCAGGCGATAAAACGAATCCGGAGGAGAGGCAACTTACATCTCTAGAGGAAGAGTCTATAAAGAGTATTGAGGAGAAGACTAGATATCCTGGGTATGAGGTTTTGATAAGGGTTGTAGTATCTTCTAACACTACTGCTCATTCACAGGGACTGCTGAAAAACATAGTTGCTGCATTTGCACTTTTTGATTCTCCAAGTAATAACGGGTTCAAATTTAACCCTTCTAGGGATATAGACGAGCTCGTTACTTCGTTTATATTTAGGTTTTTCCCTCAGACCGCCAAACACACTATTTTAAATAGTGTTGAGATGGCAACAGTATTTCATTTGCCTACGCAGACTAGTATACCTACGTCTAAGGTTACGCGTCAGATGTCAAAGCAGGTCGATGGTCCTACGGATTTGATGAGCAGCGGTATATTACTGGGTGTAAATGAATTTAGGGGTGTTAAGAAAGAAATTCGACTATCTGACAACGACAGGCGTCGACATACGTATATAATTGGTCAGACTGGTGTTGGTAAGTCGGGCTTCTTGTCTAACTTGGCATACCAGGATATGCACGATGGGCGTGGCTTTGCGTTTATCGACCCGCACGGTGACGTGGTAGAGAGTCTGCTGGCTAATGTTCCCAAGGATAGGGTAGAAGATGTTATATACTTTAACCCTGGTGATTTAGATAATCCTATAGGTCTAAATCTTTTTGAGTGGGAGACGGAAGATCAAAAGGACTTCTTGGTTCAAGAGGCTATAAATATGCTATACAGCCTGTACGACCCTGGCCATACGGGTATTGTTGGTCCTCGTCTTGAGCATATTTTCCGTAACTGTGCGCTTTTGCTGATGGCCGACCCTGCTGGCGGTACATTTATAGACATACCAAAATTACTCGTAGATGATGCATTTATGAAAGCTAAGCTTAAGTATGTAACAGATAGAAACGTGCTGGATTTTTGGACTAAGGAGTATCCGGCATCTCAGAAGTCTAATGAGTCTGGAGAAGTTACTAGCTGGGTAGTGAGTAAATTCGGTCCATTTATGTCCAACACTATGATGCGTAATATTATGGGGCAGACAAAAAGTGGCTTTAATATACGTGACATCATGGATAATAAGAAAATTCTACTAGTAAACCTTTCTAAGGGTAAGATGGGTGAGCTGAACTCTAAGCTTATAGGTATGATTTTTGTGATGAAGTTTCAGGTTGCGGCTATGGCTCGAGCTGATATGGCCGAAGAAAAACGTGAAGATTTCTGCCTGTTTGTGGACGAGTTTCAGAACTTTGCGACGGATAGCTTTGAGTCTATACTTTCTGAGGCTCGTAAGTATCGCTTGAATTTGGTACTTGGTAACCAGTTTATGACGCAGCTAACAGATAAGATTAGGGAAGCTATCATAGGTAACGTGGGTACTGTCATTAGTGGTCGTATAGGTGTTACGGATGCAGAGTTGATGGTTAAAAAGTATCAGCCTGTTTTTGATGCCGAGGACCTAACGAAGCTACCAAACTTTCAGTCTATTGCTTCTGTGATGATAAATAACGTTCCGTCGGCACCATTTAGTATGACTCTTCTTGCGCCTATGGCTAAAGATAATGCTCAGTTGGCTGATGCCATGAAGCGCCTATCTGCTGCCAAGTACGGATTTAGTCGTGCGGCTATAGAGAAAGAGATATTCGCTAGGCTTGAACCGCCGAAACCTCAGGGTGTATCGAGTGGTGGACCTGCGGGTGGTCCGCGCACTATGCAACGAGGCGCACCTCAGGCGGCTGCGCCATCTAAGCCTGCATCCTTCCTGGATGAGTGGCTATCTAAGAGACAGAAGTTGGCTACTCAGCCCGCTGTGACACCTTCTTCTAGGCCTACTATGCCAGTTCAGTCACCTGCGCCTTCCCCGATGATACAAAGTGCTCCAGCGCCTACGCCTACTCCTGCGCCTATTTCGACACCCCCTCCAGCTGCATTGCAGCCTGTGACGATGCCTAGTATTGTTAATCCAGTACCGGTGGCGCAGCCGGCTATGCCCCAGCCTCAGAGTCCGGCCGTTGCTGTGCCGGCTATTAGCACACCTGTAGTGAACGTACCTGCACCTAGTAGCCAGAGTACACCTGCCGTGGCGGCGGAAGGTGTTATGCCGAAAGTTATAGATGACACTCCTCAATCTGGGGAAGTTAGAGTTAAGCTCAGGTAGGCTTATTGTTCGCGTTTAAAGAGTTTGACTAGTTGGTCATACGTAAGACCTACTACCCATCCGGCTATAAAAGCTCCGGCTGTTTCAAACCCAGATAGGGGATATCCGTAATGTTTGGATACGAAATACAGTATAGTTATCGATAAAAATGCCGCTATGCTGCCGCTTAGCATGGAGTTTGGCCTTGCTATTGTGCTACCTATAACATCCGCTGACTTCTCTATTGGCTTCAAGTGTATAAAGCGGCTAACCAATCGTTCAGCTCCAGTCATCTCTGTTTCTGCGTATTTCATTTGAGATTTAAAACTATCGTTTAGCTGTTTTTTTGTTATGGGACCTCTACGCTTTTCTGCAGGGGATTGAGGTTGTTCTGTTTTTGCTTGATTTTTGTCGGCTAATTCTCGCGCTCTAGCTAAGACCTCACGTTCAGATATATTGTGATTGCGCTGTTCTTTCTCTGCCTTTTCTATGGTTTCTCGTATAGCTTCGTTGCGTTCATGGGCAATAGCACCGAATTGCTCGATGTTTTTCAAGGATTCGTGCGACTTTATGGTGTGTTTTTCGTTGCTAGCCATATTCTATTAGATTACCCCGTTGTTAAAACTATGTCGTATAATCCTAAGCTCTTTTTTCATCTGACTGGTCCTAATGGCAAAGAATAGTACTACTAAGGCCACGACAGATATGAATATTATATTTCCAGTTGATCCAAGTAGCGGCAGGCTGTTCAAAAATCCTTCTATTCCTTTTGCCATAGGGCAGTTTATCTTAGTTTCGTGGGAATTTCCAAAGACAGCTAGTATTTTGCAGTCATAAGATTCTGGGTTGCTTGATCCTTGTCCTGTTTCAGGGAAAGAGTCTAGCATTTGAACTATAAATACTCTATCTTGCTGCGAACCGGGCTTGAGCTGTGTACTTGGCCAGCTTATTGTCTTGGTGGTTGGATTGTAGTCTGCGCCTCCGGCGTCTACAAGGCTTGCATACTCTAATATGTCGGCTATTCTTAATTCGTAACCGCCAGATGTTGATATAGGCTGTGGGTTTGAGAGTGTCAATGTGTATTGGATTTTATCTAGTGGGTTTGCTTTTACGGATTCGGATGGCGCACCTTGAGTTATGTTTCTAGCAGATATGGTTTTGATTGCGTTAGAGTCTGCTTTGGCTGCAGGTTTAAAGGTTGCTGGTATTCCGTGGGTGACGAGGCTACCGTTGGATTGAAGTATGCCAAACCAACCTAGGCTTGCAGATTGTCCCACCCAGCCCTTGAATGATTGGTGCGCGCCATCAAGCTCAGTAAGTTTACTGAAAAACCTAACATCCATACCACCGGTACTTTTTTGGTATGACATGCTAATTTCTTTGTCAGAGGCCATAAGTTGACCAAAGCGACTCATCATATACATGTCACTGGTTGCTCTAATAGTGGTTTTACGGGTATTGGCTACTTCGTCACGGCTAACACCTACGGTACTTAGTATGTCCTTTAGGTCGTCTTCATTGTGATCGTAGCGCACTAAAAAGTCGTCAAGATCGCTTACTCCACCCCTGATAATATCTTGCTCACTGGATGCATTTACAGACTCGACTGGAGAGAAAACGGCTAATGATTGCATGACGAACGTTAGTACTATAAATAATGCTGTTAACCTTCTGGTGACATCTTCGTTCTTGAGACGTCTAGCGTAGAACCCAATTTCACTGATGAGTGATGGGCTGTATGGGAGATTAGATACTAGCTTTCGAAACATTGTTTTTATCTATAATTGACCTCTTATATACATTAGCATAATAAATGTGTTCAGTCCAATATATTGAGATGATTACGATGTTGGGGTATAATTAGAGAAAAGTAATTATCGGCTGAACATCTGCAGTGAGGGAGTAATGGCAAAAACACAGACCGCTGATGCATATGACGCATCTCAAATCCAAGTATTAGAAGGACTAGAACCTGTTCGCAAGCGTCCAGGCATGTATATTGGTAGCACTGGCTACGACGGTGTTCATCACCTTATAAAAGAAATAGCAGATAACTGTATCGACGAGGCTATTGCTGGGCACGCAACTCGTGTTGATGTGCGCATCTTAGAAGATGGCGGTATCACTATTAGCGATGATGGCCGCGGTATACCAGTGGACAAGCACCCAAAGACAGGTTTAAGTACGCTAGAGACAGTACTTACAGTTCTACACGCTGGCGGTAAGTTTGGTGGCGGTGGCTATAAGGTATCTTCGGGTCTTCACGGTGTGGGTTCGAGTGTAGTGAACGCGCTTTCTAATCTTATGATTGCGGAAGTTGTACAAAAAGGTCAGTTGTATCGCATAGAGTTTGAGCGTGGTGGTGTTAAGGTACCATTTAAGAAAGTTGGCGCTACAGATCGACCAACGGGCACTACGATTACTTTTTATCCAGATCCTACTATTTTTAAGGAAACGGTAACCTTTGACTATAAGTGGGTGGTTGATTACTTGAGGCACCAGGCGTATCTTACCAAGGGAGTGTTTACCGCTGTTCGTGATGACCGTACCAAAGAGCGCCAGGCCTTTTATTTTGAGGGTGGTATACAGAGTTATGTTAAGCACCTCAACATCGGCAAAGAAGTTGTTTCTAATAATATATTTTATGTTGAGCGGCAGGTAGAAGACTCAATGGTAGAGGTTGCTGTGCAATATAATGATAGCTTCACTGAGCTTGTTAAGCCGTTTGCGAATAACGTCTTAACTCCAGACGGTGGTACTCATTTGGTGGGATTCCGCGCAGCTATGACTCGCGTTATTAATGATTACGCGCGTAAAAATAGCTTGCTTAAAGAAAAAGAAGATAATTTGAGCGGCGATGACATCCGTGAGGGGCTCACTGCTATTATTCTAGTTAAATTGCCGGACCCTCAATTTGAAGGTCAGACTAAGAATAAGCTAGGAAACCCAGAGGTTCGTCGCTATGTTGAGCAGGTGATGAATGAGTATTTTGCGTATTATCTTGAGGAAAACCCAGAGGTAGCAAAGAAGATTGTGAATAAGGCACTACTCGCTGCTCGCGCACGCAAGGCCGCTCGTGCTGCTCGTGATAATGTTTTGCGTAAGGGTGCGCTAGACGGCATGGGATTGCCTGGTAAGTTGTACGATTGCTCGAGTAAAAAACCAGAAGATAGTGAAATCTACATAGTAGAGGGTGACTCGGCCGCCGGATCTGCCAAAGAGGGGCGTGATAGCAAGACTCAAGCTATTTTGCCACTTCGCGGTAAAGTGCTTAATACCGAGCGCGCACGTCTTGATAAGATGTTTGCTAATAAAGAAATCGTTGCCATGATACAGGCTTTTGGTGTGGGTATTGGTGATTCATTTGATGTAAATGGCTTGCGCTACCATAAGATTATTATCATGACAGATGCCGATGTTGACGGTAGTCACATTGCGACTCTACTTTTGACATTCCTCTTCCGTTATATGCGTGAAGTTATTGAGGGCGGGTATGTCTACCTTGCGCAACCACCGCTATATAGCATTAACAGGGGTCAGAAGAAGCAATATGTCTACGACGAAGAGGCGCTTGAGGTCGCTCTAAAAGAGCTTGTTGCGGCCAAAGCGGAACGGGGTACTACTGTTGACGCCTCTGCCGACCTCGTTAAGCAAGCGGGTGTGACTATTTCTCGCTTCAAGGGT
>JAGQND010000044.1 GCA_020428265.1 Candidatus Saccharimonadota bacterium
AGGTAAAAACATACATAATAGGCTTTACCCACTTGGGCAGGCCTGTAATAACTTGGCCGATAACTCTGTCGAAGTGGCGTATGTATTTGCGCATGGCCTAACTACTTTTTGCGCGTTTTGGCCTTATTTTTGGTAGATTTTACAGGTTTTTTGTCTGCTGCATTGGATAGTGGCAGCACTCGGAAAGCTATGATGAGTGCTAGTATGACGGCGAATCCACACATGACAGATGGTATAGCACGCAAAGTTTCGGGGATTAAAATGTTTGCGAGTGATGTAGGTATGATAAATGATGCGTAACCAAGGGCCAGCCAGCGCAAAGGTTCGGCAATTTTGGTGTTTTTGCGAGCATAGTACATAGCAGTGGCTACGCCTACGAGGAGCCAGCCGTAGTAGTATATGCCATATAGTAATAGCGCTGTGCCTTGCATGTCGAATACGGCGTAGTTGGCCGTGCATACGTTGGAGATTACAGAGTCGGCATTGGTGACGAAATAGTATATAAACGCCGCAGAGGTGGCATAGGCGGCCGCAAGGAGTGGATATGCCTTGCCGCGAGCTACCGCTACAGCCAAATGTATGCCAAGCGCGGGTAGTAGCGTGATAGATACGTAGCCAAGCTTTGCCCACTCAACATGGCCCAGGCCTAAGCCACCGCATATCATGTATTCGGTGAACTGAAACAGCCCTAGGAAAAACAGCATCAAGACTGAAAGCCGGGAGACGCGGTTGAGTTTGTACCTAAAAAGGGTATATAGCGCCAAGCTGAATTCTATGATAAAAGTTGCCAGCATGACGGGTGGAGAGAAACACATGAATTTATTACCGTAGCGTTTATACATATTACCCAGTATACAATAAATGCTTAACCTTGCTAAAATATTGCTTAAAGATTATAGATATAAGTATGGAAATGTCGGGTGAAAATAGTCACGGAGAAGAGTTGAACCTAGATGCCGAGTGGGCGGAGTTCAATGCGAGCCTAGACGAATCTAGGGACATGGAGTTTTTGCGCGACAAGCTGGTGCTCGACCAGATAAAAGAAGATATGCTGGCGAAGGTGGTGGAGTCTGGCGTGGATACACTGGTGCACTATACCGATGACGAAGAGGCGCGGATATATTCGGATTATTTTGAGACGCGACTAAATGAACTAATGGGTGGCTATGCTGATATGTCGCACGATACGCCAGAATTGGACGCTGCGGTGTGCAAGACTTTGATAGAGTATTTTGAGCGAGTTGATATGGAGTATTCTACTATTGAGTCGGCGGTGAATATAGCTTACTTGCTGAGCTGCTCGGAAAATAAAATTACAGCCGGGCTGATGGCTACCAACGAAAAGAAGATGACGCAGGCGCGGCTATGGATACTTCACGGGCTGAAGCTTGACCACCCCTGGCAGCAGATGTTTGACAGTATTACTACCGGAGAAGCTCTAGACTTGAACCGCCAGGGAGATAGTACATATACGGCACTGGCGCTTAACGAAAAGAAGTTACATGACTACGAGAGGCGGCGTATGTTGAAGCTTGTAGATAGGGCTTGCGATATAGTTGGTCGGCGTGACGATGAGCAAAATGCAGCTATTCGCGGCCTTACTACCTCTGTGGCTATGAAGATGTTTTATACCGTAAAGGCTGGCCCGCAAACTATATTGAGTGACATGGATATAAATGAATTTTTGTGGAATTTAGCACGTGAATTACCTCGAGACAACAATGTGCTCAAAGAGCTAGTTGAGTTGTTTAAGGCTAGCTAAAACTTGCTATTAAGGCTAGTATTTACACTTAAAATCTGATATAATTTATGCAAAGAGCTATTTTTTATGGCAAAAAATCGCCAGAGAATAGTATTAAGTAATAATTATAAGGAACAATTAACGCAATGGCAGCAAAAGACGTCCCACTAAAGGACTATCGTAATATCGGTATTATCGCGCATATTGACGCGGGTAAAACTACAACAACTGAAGGTATTTTGTACCGTACAGGTATCAACCACAAAATTGGTGAGGTTCGTGGCGACGGCGACGGTGCAACAACTGACTGGATGGCACAGGAAAAAGAACGTGGTATCACAATTACCTCTGCTGCTGTGACTTGTTTCTGGAAAAACTGCAAAATTAACATTATTGACACCCCTGGTCACATCGACTTTACAGCTGAAGTTGAGCGCTCTCTACGTGTGCTTGACGGTGCTGTGACGGTATTTGATGGCAAGATGGGTGTAGAGGCTCAAACAGAGACTGTATGGCGCCAGGCTAACAAATACGGCGTGCCACGTATCTGTTTCATCAACAAGATCAACCAAATTGGTGGTGATTTCTACAAATCTCTTGACACAATTCACAACCGCCTAAGCAAGCACGCACTACCTATTCACCTACCTATCGGTTTCGAAAAAGAAATTAACGGTGTGGTAGACCTAGTAGACATGAAGGCTTACACTTACAGTGACTACACCGACAAAGCTCTTGTACAGGGTGAAATACCTGCCGACATGCTAGACAAGGCTAAAAACGCACGCAGCCTACTAGTAGAAGCTGCTGTAGAGGCTGACGACGAACTATTCGAGCGCTTCCTAGATAAGGGTGAAGATTCAATTAGCGAAGAAGAACTAAAAGCAGCCCTACGCAAGCGCGTACTAGCTGGTGACTTCTACCTAGTTACTGGTGGTGATGGCCGCGGTGTGATAGTAGAAAAGGTCCTAGACCTTGTAGCTGACTACTTGCCAAGCCCACTAGATGTTGACGCTATCCAGGGTACTAGCCCTAAGACTGGTGATGTGATTGAACGCAAGCCAAGCGACAGCGAGCCTCTTTCGGGCCTAGCTTTCAAGATTGCAACCGATCCATTTGTAGGTAAGCTGATATTTGTACGTATTTATAGCGGTAAATTGACTGCTGGTAGCTACGTGCTAAACACTACTAGCGGCAACAAAGAGCGCGTAGGTCGTATTGTGCGTATGCACGCCGACAAGCGTGAGGAAATCGACAGTGTTCACGCTGGTGACATCGCTGCTGTTGTGGGCCTTAAAGACACCTTTACCGGTGCGACTATTTGTGACCCTGCAAACCCAATTATCCTTGAAGGTATTGAGTTCCAGGAGCCACCAGTGTCTATTGCTGTAGAGCCTAAGACTAAGGCCGACCAAGAGAAGATGGGTATTGCACTTCAGCGCCTAGCCGAAGAAGACCCAACTTTCCGCGTACATACCGACGAAGAAACTGGCCAGACAATTATGTCGGGTATGGGTGAGTTACACCTTGATATCCTTGTAGACCGCATGAAGCGCGAGTTCAACGTAGAGGCAAACGTGGGTGAGCCACAGGTTGCCTTCCGCGAAACTATTCGTGGTACTGCCGAAGCTCAGGGTAAGCATGCTAAGCAGTCTGGTGGTCGTGGTCAGTACGGTGACGTATGGATTCGCTTTGAGCCAACCGAAACTGGCGAAGGCTTTGAATTTGTTGACCAAATTAAGGGTGGTGTGGTGCCTCAAGAATACCGCGCACCCGTACAAAAGGGTATCAAAGATACTCTCGATGGTGGTGTTATAGCAGGCTACCCAATGATTGGCGTGAAGGCTACTCTATACGATGGTAGCTATCACGATGTCGACTCAAGCGAACTTGCCTTTAACTTGGCTGGTGTACTGGCCGTGAAGGCTGGTATACCTCAGGCTAAGCCTGTGTTACTAGAGCCTGTTATGAAGCTAGAAGTTACTACTCCAGAAGATTTCATGGGTGACGTAATCGGCGACATCAACAGCCGCCGTGGCCGTATAGAAGCTATGGAAGATATTCCGGGTGCTAAGCTAGTTCGTGCTATTGTGCCTCTTGCAAGTATGTTTGGCTATACCAACGACCTACGAAGCATGAGCCAGGGCCGTGCTGCAAGTACTATGGAACTACATAGCTACGAAGAAGTACCACCAAACGTTGCGCAAGAAATCATCGAAAAGCGCAAGAAGTAGTCGATACATACTACAAAATAGCAGTCCTGTGGGGCTGCTATTTTAGTTTGCGGCAAAGTAGGTTATAATAGTGCTATAGCTTATAAAAAGCAAAAACCAAAGATCAAAAACAGAATAAAAATAAATTACAAATATAGATGCCAGGTGACGTTTTCGCACAATTATCGATAGTTATGATTATAGCTGCGGCTATAGCTTATTTGATGCGCCTGCTTCGCCAGCCTATGATTGTGGCATACATATTGTCTGGTATTGTAATTGGCCCGAGCGCCCTTCACCTTGTGAGCGCTACTGATGCTTTTGAGGCGTTTAGCCAGCTAGGCATTGCACTGCTATTATTTATCATCGGCCTAGAGCTTAGCTTTGAAGTTATCAAAAAACTCGGTAAGCCTGTATTCCTGACCGCCATGACCATACTCTTTACGGTGGGTACGGTCGGCTTTTTGATAGGTTTGGCATTTAGCTTTACTCTGGTAGAGGCTGTGCTTATAGGTCTAGCTATGTTCTTTAGCTCGACCATTATAATAGCCAAAATGTTGAGCGACAAAAAAGAGATTACACGCTTAAACGGCCAGATAGCCGTAGGTGTGATACTGCTCGACGACATAGTGGCTACATTTGCACTGATGTTTGTGTCGGCAAATAGCAAAGGCTCGCTAGATGCTATAGATATAGCACTGCTGATATGCAAGGGTATACTAACGGTTTGTGTACTAGCACTGCTAAGTATAAAAGTATTGCCGCGGGTGGCCAGAACGGTTGCTAGGTCTCAGGAGCTGCTATTTCTCTTTGCACTTGCCTGGGGCTTTGGTGTAGCGACTGTGGTCAACTACATAGGGTTTTCTATAGAAATCGGTGCGCTTTTTGCTGGGGTGGCGCTGGCGCACTTGCCATATACTGTGCAGATTGGCGCCAGGCTTAAGCCGCTACGCGACTTTTTCCTCATCATATTCTTTATAAGTCTCGGCGAGCATTTGGTGATAAATAACCTTGTAGCGGTGCTAGTACCGGCTATTATCATATCTGTTGTGGTGTTGATACTTAAGCCTATAAGCGTCATGTTGTCGCTAGGGCTACTAGGCTACACCAAGCGCACAAGCTTCAAAACAGGTATAAACCTATCGCAAATTAGCGAATTCTCTATCATCTTGATAGTACTCGCTGTTAGTGCTGGCGTGGTGAGTCCAGAATTGTCGGCTATCATCACTTTGGTCGCACTTATAACCATCACTGTGTCGGCGTACCTAATGCAGTACGACAACGCGCTATACCATAAGTTCGAGAAGCATTTGTCGCTGTTTGAGCGTTCATCGGCGGTAAATGTGCGGCAACACCAGAGCGTTTACCCACTAGTGCTCGTGGGCTATCGCAATGGTGGTCAGCAATACTTGCATACGTTTAGAGGGCTCAAAAAGAAATTTGTAGTAGTAGACTACGACCCAGAGGTGATAGAATCGCTCGAGCGCAACCAGATAGACTTTATGTATGGTGATGCTAGTGACCCAGAGCTACTGGCTGAGCTAAATGTTGATAAAATTAAGCTTCTAGTAAATACTGTGCGTGACCACGACCTAAACCTTAGTGTGGCCCGCTATGTGTTGCGCCGTAACCCCAAGGCTGTGATGGTTTGCTACTCATCTAACTACACTCAGGCGGCCGAGTTGTATCAGGCTGGCGTGAGCTACGTTATACTTCCGCACTTTATAGGCTCCGAGCGTCTAAATAACTTTATATCGTCACACGGTATTAGCAAAGAAGGTTTCGATAATTACCGCGAAAAGCACATGCTGAAAATCGGCAAAACTGCGCTACACTCCAACAGTGACGACTTGTAGGAACTGTGGAAAACCTAAAGCTAAATTTCTACTAACGCTTAATTTCATGTATACTCGGTATAGGCCTGTGCAAACGGGTCTGATACCAATATAAGGTAGAGTATGGGAGATAAGTGATTCAGACAGATTCACCAATCTGTTCAACGCGCTCTAAAGTTGTAAAACTTTACTCTAATCAACAGATATGGCCGATTTCAATCGGTCTTGCTGAGTTTAGTAATGCAAGCCAGATGCGGGGGGTAACCTGTAATGGCATTTGATCAACGATTACCTCAAGTTGGACAAGACGATGGTATATGGGGCGATTTATTGCGTCAGTACCTGATGAAGGAGCACTTCAACGACGACACAAGCAACTCTGCCAACGGTGGCCATAAAACCATAACTATACAGCCTGGTAATTCTGGCGCAGGAGAAGCTCCGCTTAAGTTTACTTCGGGTACGTTGCTATCCACTAAAGAAGCTGGTGCGGTTGAGTTCAACGGAAATTATTTCTATGCATCAAGCGGCTCACCTACTGCTGTACGCCGTAAAATCGCTATGTATGACCCTACTGGCGAGGCTAAGGGTGATATCTATTATCAGGACGCTAGCGGGTTCTTTACGCGCCTACCTATAGGTACGCAGGGGCAGCAACTTACGGTCAATGGTTCAGGCTTGCCGGTGTGGCAGTCTGACAGCAGCACAATTAGTAATAAGGTTATCGACAATACCAACGGCATAACCGTAAAAGATAACAGCTTTACAGTACAGAATGCTGCTACTA
>JAGQND010000045.1 GCA_020428265.1 Candidatus Saccharimonadota bacterium
TCTGGGCCGTTCAAGCCCTCAAAGTGCAATATAGCACGTATACCGGGGAACGCACTATGTTTGAGCGTAAGGTCATCTAAACCACGCCTCGCCAGGCGGTCTATACGCTGGTGCACGCCCATCACGCGCCCCGATTTTGTTCTGAGTGTTGTTCCACTATACATGTTTAATTTAACTTGGTTAACCGCTGATATATCTCAACGCGTTTTGCTAACTGTTTATATTGTACCAAATCTTTGCCCTCGTGAACGAATCGCTTCGCTTCGGCCTGAGCGCGAGCTATGAGTTTAGTATCGCCAAGGGTAGCCACGCGTAAATTCAAGTCACCATGCTGAGCACGACCATATATTTCGCCGGGGCCACGCATTTTTAGGTCTACCTCCGCTAAGTAGAATCCATCGTTAGATTTTTCTATCTCGCGCAGGCGCTTACTCGGCGCCTTGCTGTCGCTCATCATCAGGTAGCAGTAGCTCTGCAAGTCACTACGTCCCACGCGGCCACGTAGCTGGTGCAGCTGCGCTAGGCCAAATCTATCGGCATCTTCTATCAAAATAACTGTCGAGTTCGGCACGTCCACACCCACTTCCACTACTGTAGTACTCACCAGTATATCTATTTTACCTGCCGCAAATTCACTCATTACGGCATCTTTTTCACTCGGTTTCATTTTGCCATGCAGCAGGCCTATTTGTCGGTGCTTAAACGGCCCTACACGCAGCTTTTAGTACTCCGCCTGCACACTTTTGGCTTCATTTTGCGGCAGTTCGTCTATAAGAGTGCATATTACATACGCCTGGCGACCCTCGGCCAGCTGCGCCTCTATGAGGTCGTACAGCTGCGCACGGCTATTCGGCGACCATATTTTGGTTATTATCTCCTTGCGTCCCTTTGGTCGCTCGTTTATCACGCTAATGTCCAGCTCGCCATATAGTGTCAGCGCCAAACTTCGTGGTATCGGTGTAGCTGTCATAGCCAGCATATGCGGCATTTTGGCGCTCTTTTTTAGCAGTTCTTGCCGTTGCGCCACGCCAAACCTATGCTGCTCATCTATCACCACAAACCCTAGTTTATGAAACTTCACCGCCTCTTGTATAAGCGCATGCGTGCCCACCACCACGTCCACGCCACCACTGGCAATCTGCTCGTATAGCGTCGCACGCGCTTTACCCTTCACACTACCCGTTAGTAGCCCGACTTTTACGCCAAGTGGTTCCAGTAGCTTACTCAGTCCCTCGGCATGTTGCGACGCCAATATCTCTGTAGGTGCCATTATAGCCGTTTGGTAGCCTTGGCTCGCCGCCTGACACGCCGCCAAGCCTGCTACTACAGTTTTACCACTACCCACATCGCCCTGCAGTAGCCTATTCATGGGTGTCTCGTGTTCAAAATCTTGCAATATCTGCCACGCTGCACGCCGCTGTGCATCTGTGAGCTTAAACGGCAATTGCTCCACAAAACCCTTTACTACGCCCACGTCAAACGGTATTTGCCAGCCTTTTAGCGCGGCATTTTCTTGCTTATTTAGCTGCGCCGCCAGCAGTAGCTCAAACAATTCGTCAAAAGCCAAGCGCTCCTTGGCATTTTTGACATCTGCCAAATCGTCCGGAAAATGCATCGTTTCTACGGCACGCGCATAGCTCCACAGTTTTTCGCGCTCCACCACATCGGCCGGCATAGGATCAGGTAATACCTTCATTAGCGGACGAATCTCGTTTAGAATCTTGCGCACCAGCTGACTTTTGAGCCCCTTCACCGCACGATACACTGGCACTATGCGGTCGGTAGATACCGGTGCCTCGCTCACCTTTTCGGCACTGGGGTTAGTTAGTTGGTAGCGATTGTAGCGAAACTCAAAATCACCAGAGAAAAAGAATTCCTCGCGCGTGTCCAACTGCTTAGCGCGGTAAGGCTGGTTAAACCACACGGCGTTTAGCTTGCCAGTTTCATCGGCTAGCACCGCGGTGGTTACGGTCATGCCACGCCGCACACGTTTTATCTCTACGCTTTCACACTTAGCGCGTATAGTTTGCTTACCCGGCTGCACGTCGGCTATATCCACCACCTCCGAAAAATCCTCGTAAGTCCGCGGCAAAAACTCTATCAAATCACCTATATTATTGAGCCCAGCCAAACTAAACTGCTCAGCAGTTTTCTCGCCCACCCCCTTTATAGACTCTAGTGGTGTTAATAAATTCATTAGTCCTCAAACAACAACGCTTCCAGCTCGCTAGCTAGCGTTTCTATATGTCTCTCAATTTTGTTATACTGTGCTTCAATATCGCCATTTGCGGGTTCGTACCACTGCGTGTAAAACTTAATTTTAGGCTCGGTCCCACTTGGGCGTACTGTCAGTCTGCAACGCCGGTCGCCAAATTCAAATACCACCACGTCACCCACCACACAGTCTACTGGCGTCACTTCGCCAGTTTGCAAGTCACGACGCTGCAAACTTTTATAATCTAGCACCGCCGTCACAATGTTATCACCAATTTTTAGTGGTGGATCAGAGCGTAAACCGGCCATAATAGTCTGCATTTTAGCAAACCCATCAGCGCCAGGGCTCTGCACATTGTCCAGGCGCTCTACAAATACACCATGCTCGCTATATAGTTCCAGTAATCGGTCGTATAGCGTTTTACCATCGGTTTTTAGCTCGGCAGCGTATTCTGCCAGGGTCAAAGCGCCGGCTGCACCGTCTTTGTCTCGAGTGTAGTCGCCCTTCATAAACCCAAAACTTTCTTCGGCGCCCATCACAAACACTTCGTCAGTTTGCTCTTTTTTGTACACCAATTCACCTATGTATTTAAAACCTACCAGGAAGTTTTCGTAGATTTTAGCACCGTATTTAGCAGCAATTTCACCCATCAAGTCGGTCGTCACGATAGTTTTAGCTATATAGTGCTTGGACGTTAACTTACTCTTTGCTTGCAGGTTAGCCAGCGAATAGTCCGCCGCCAGACTCGCCGCCTGATTACCGCTTAAGTACACCACGCCTTCGCCCTGTCGCACCATCACCCCAAACCTATCAGCATCGGGGTCATTAGTCACAGCTATATCGCCCCGTTCGTCCTGCAGTTTCGCCACAGCCATGTCGTTTGCCACACGCTCTTCGGGATTCGCCTTGTTGTTCGTTACCGTCGGGAAGTTACCGTCGGGCGTCATCTGCTCGTCTACTAGAACTATATCTTTAAACCCAGCCTTGCGTAACACGGGTAGTGAATTACGCTGGCCCGCACCATGTAGTGGCGAGTACACAATCTTTACATTACGGTTCGTACCCTCAGCCTGTGCCACCGCTGCAGCATAGTATTCTAGGTCTACATCTTCACCTATCACCACAATTTTGCCTTCTTGCACAGCTTGGTCGTAGTCTATCGCATATATTTCGGTTATATCGGCCGCTATGTCTAGCACTCCGCGGTCGTGCGGCGCCACCAGCTGTCCGCCATCACGCCAATACGCCTTAAACCCGTTATCAGCAGGTGGGTTATGTGACGCGCTTATAACTATACCCACAGCTGCACCATGGTAGCGCACTGCAAAGCTCAGCTCAGGTGTAGCCCTAAATCCATCAAATATATAAGTTTTAAACCCAGCCGCCGCACACACTTGCGCAGTATACTTACTAAGCTCAGGCGAGCTCAGGCGAGTATCACACGCTATAACTACACCTTGTTCGGGCGCCAATTCATCAAAACTCTTGGCATATTCACACAGCGCTTGCGCCGATTCACCTATAGTCACTCTGTTTATACGGTTGCTACCCACACCAGTTGTGCCACGCCGTCCGCCTGTGCCAAATTCTAGCACCTTAAAAAACGCATCTTCTAAGTCTTGCCATTTTTCATCTGCCATCAGCTGCTCTAGCTCCTGCTTGTACTCGGCAAATTTAGGCTCAGTTAACCACTTATTGATGTTTTCTACTGCACTCTGCGACAGATTCGCGAGCGCCGCCTCTGTGAGTGGCATAGTCCCTCCTTGTAGTTACTTTGAATCTTTATTATACTCCAACTTGACAAATGTTACCATAAATGTTATAATGTATATAATAATACACTCAGAAGTGATATAATCTACAGTATAATGATCTATCTTATAGGAGGCTCACCTAGAGCCGGTAAATCAATGCTACTGACTGCCTTGCTTAAAAATATTCGCGCCCAAACCCTATCAACAGATGCCCTACGTGACTCCATAAGAGCGACACAAACAGAAAATACACTGCCTCAACTCTTCGCATGGAGACCCATTAATAAACTGTCGGAAAAGGAGTGGCTCGAGCTAAATATAAATAACCCGCACAAAATAGCAAAAATCTTATTCGATGAATCGCTTGCAATACAAGCAGCCATAGTAAAATACGCACAATCAATCACCGCAGAGACCAATGACGACCTCATAATAGAAGGAGTAGCCGTACTTCCCTCTATAATTCAACACATTTCCTCACCTAACAAAGCTGTATTTCTTATAGACACCTCATTGTCTCAAGCAGACAGAGTATATAATTCAATGCAAAATTATGACAAAGACTGGATGCGCGCTTTAGGATACACGAAAGAAAAAGTCGACGCCTGGGTCCACGGAAACATAGAATATAGCAAAATAATCAAACAGCAGTGCATAGACCACAGAGCAAACTACATAGACATATCAGAGATGAATCTCAATAAAGCTATAGAAAAAGCACTCGATAGTCTCATTAAATAGCAAAGATCTCAAAGTCAATTATTTAACTAACAAAAAGCTATTTTTGCCCTTTTTCACCAGCGATTTTTCGTTTATAGTCACATCTTCGGTAATTTTAGTACCATTTACAGATATACCGCCGCCTTGCAACAAGCGCCGAGCCTCACCCTTACTACTGGCTATTCCAGCCAATGCTAGCAGGTCAGTCACGCTGCCACCTAGGCTTGCCGTTGAAATTTCGCCAGCCAACAAATCTACATCTGCGTCGCTCAAATCGCCAAACTCTGTTCCGCCAAACAACACGCTCGTCACCTTTTCGGCACTATCCGCAGCTTCTACACCGTGCACCACACGCGTTACTTCGTAGGCTAGCGCCTTTTGCGCCGCACGCGCACCAGGGTTTTCGTTACGTTCACGCTCTAATTCTTCTATCGATTCTCTGGTTAGCAGTGTATAAATCTTGGCATAATCTATTACACCAGCATCGTCTACGTTTAGCCAAAACTGGTAAAACTTATACACGCTAGTTTTGCGACTATCTAGCCACACCGCACCATCCTCGCTCTTGCCAAACTTCACCCCGGTAGTTTTGTTTATCACAAGAGGCAAACTGTACACGTGCGCCTCTCCGCCTTCTATACGGCGAATTAGGTCTACGCCGGTGACAGAATTACCCCACTGGTCGGCGCCGCAGAGCTGTAGCGTGACACCGTGATTGCGGTATAAGTGCACAAAATCGTACCCTTGTATAAGACTATAGCTAAACTCGGCGTAGCTTATACCGCTGCCGCCTTCGCCTATGCGCGACTGCACAAAATCGCGACTTAGCATATTGCCCATCGGCACATGCTTGCCTATATCGCGCAAAAAATCTAGGTAATTTATATCTTTGAACCAATCGTAATTATCCACCACTTCAAATGGCTGGCCAGCAAGTACCTGGCTATACTGATTGGCAATCGCTGCTTTATTGGCAGCTATTTCGTCGAGTGTTTTTAGGTTGCGTTCGTCTTTTTTGCCATCCGGGTCACCAATTAGCCCAGTAGCACCACCCACCAGCAGGTAAGCTTTGTGGCCATGCTCTATAAACTGCCGCACCATCATTATGGCCGCCAAATTACCTATAGTCATACTGTCGGCACTAGGGTCTACACCCATATAGAATTTTATCGGTTCGCCGTCTAGCACTTTGATGTCTGGGTATGTAGTTTGATTGACGAAACCTCGCCACTGTAGTTCTTCAGATAGGCTCATATAAATATTGTAGCAAATTTTGCCGAGATATTGCCCGCACGCGCTAATTAAATGTATAATAGGCATAATATTGTTTATGGGGGGAGATAGAAAATCTCGTGGCAAGAAAACGTCGCTCAGCAGTTGTTAATGTGTATAAAAATCTGGCCAAACGGCGCCAGACTAAAAAAGATGCTCGCCACCGCGAAAAGGCAGAGTATCTAGCAACCTTGCCTAAAAATCCAGTTCTTCGTACCCTAGCTCGTATGCACCCCAAGCGTGTAGCAGGGTTTTGGTTTAGCAAAAAGGGCGGCCGTACAGCTCTAAAAATCGCCGGCATTAGCGCACTTGTAGTTGTACTCTTTGCTGCTGGCCTATTTGCGTATTTCCGCAAAGACCTAGACGCCATACGCCCCGAAGAGCTAGCGCAACGTGTACACACTACCGTAACCAAGTATTACGATCGCCGCGGCCCAGCCGGTGGTGCTGACGCCTTGCTTTGGGAAGACAAGGGTGATGGCGACTACAAAATGGTGGTTGACGGCAAAGACATTAGTACTTACATGAAACAAGCGACCATAGCTATAGAGGACAAAGACTTCTATAAGCACGGT
>JAGQND010000046.1 GCA_020428265.1 Candidatus Saccharimonadota bacterium
AACTGGTTTGGTTTTGATTGTTGGGCCAACTGGCTCTGGAAAGACTACGACACTGTACAGTATTTTGAATGAGCTTAATAATGACGAGCGAAAGATCATAACTCTTGAGGATCCTGTAGAGTACAGGATAGAAGGTATTACGCAGATTCCTGTTAAATCTCGTGAAGGAGAGAGTTTTGCTGATAAATTTCGGGCAGTTTTACGACTTGATCCGGACGTCATAATGGTTGGTGAGATTAGAGACACTGATACTGCAAAAACGGCTCTGCAAGCGGCGTTGACTGGCCACCTAGTGCTTAGCACCTACCATGCTAGTTCGGCAGCCGCAGCGCTTACTCGACTGCTTGATGCTATCGGAGAAAATCCATTGTACGCAAGTGCAATTAAGTTGATACAGGCACAGCGCTTAGTCAGAAAATTAGACGACAAAACTAAGCAACCGGTACAGGCAACAATTGAACTCGATCAGCATCTTCGTCGTATTATATCAGGCATTAGGGCTCACGTTGATATGTCTTTCTTGTCGCATGCGCAACTCTTCAAGCCCGGCACTTCAAGCGAACATCCATTCGGATATGTCGACCAGTTTGCCATACGTGAATTACTGACAATGAACCCAGAAATGCGACAGCTGCTAACACGGCCAGCTCACGAACTTTCGACTGAATTAATCGAAGAGGTTGCAATACGAAACGGCATGCTTACAATGCAGCAGGACGGGGTGCTGAGAGCTCTAAAAGGTGACACGACATACGAAGAAATTTCTCGAGTCGTTGGCTAGTTTGCGTCTGTGAATTCTACGTTATAGAAGACGCTACAGCTTCGACTACGCCTTCATCAAATGGAGATGGGATTATTTTATCAACAGTAGGATTCTTGACTAAAGCTGCCAATGCTTTTGCAGCAGCTATTTTGTGATCATCAGTAATTTTTGTGACACCATGGTCAAGTGCGCCTCTAAATATTCCGGGGAAGCCCAGCGAGTTGTTTACTTGATTGGGATAGTCGCTTCTGCCCGTTGCAATAACGAGAGCCCCAGCCGCCAGTGCCTCGTCCGGTAGAATCTCAGGCTCAGGATTCGCTAGGGCGAATAATATCGGCTTATCTGCCATTGATTTAACCATGTCTTGCGTCAATAGCCCGGCGCTTGAAACACCAATAAATATATCTGCACCCTTCAATGCGTCTTCGAGTGAACCATCAACGTTTGCTGAGTTTGTATAGTCAAGAAGCTTCTTTTTTTCTTGATTAAGATCTTTGCGGTTTTCACTGATGATTCCCTTGCTATCAACTGCTAATATCTCAGGCTTCGCATATGTGTTAAGCAGTTTGATGATAGCCGTACCGGCTGCGCCAGCGCCAACGACTACTATTTTGGCGTCTTCGAGTTTTGTACCTTTTAGCTTCATAGAATTTAGCAGGCCTGCAAGCGTAACGATTGCCGTGCCGTGCTGGTCATCATGCATGACCGGTATGCTTAGCTCAGCTTTTAATTGTTCTTCTATCTCGAAACATTTAGGTGCTGCGATGTCTTCTAGGTTAATGCCTCCGAAACTCGGTGCAATTGCTTTCACTGTTGCAACTATTTCTTCTACCGTGTGAACATTAAGGACAATTGGTACAGAATCTATGTCTGCAAAATGCTTAAAAAGCATTGATTTGCCCTCCATGACAGGCATAGCCCCCTCAGGACCAATATCGCCCAGTCCTAAAACCGCTGATCCATCTGAGACCACCGCAACGAGGTTGTTTGTCCATGAAACTTCTTTAAGCTTGCCGGCATTATCTTTAGCATAGTTTGATGCTGCACCTACGCCTGGCGAATAGAAGAGTTTAAGTGTGTCGGGTGTTACGTCTCCTCGTAGTTCGGTGCGTATCTTGCCTTTTAGTTTTTTGTGTAGTTCAATAGCGTTTTCATATATATCCATAAAACGTAGTATAAAGTAGTTTGACAGCTAAAAGGGGTTTATTTTTATTTCTAACAGTGGTATAATTTCATGAAATTAGTAGATATAAGAGAAGAAATTCATGAATTCAATTGTTAAAGACGTATCAGACAGTTTTAAAAAAAGCGCCGTAGTACAGGTTAAGAGCGGCGATACAGTTCGAGTACACCAGAAAATTAAAGAAGGTAACAAAGAGCGTATTCAGATTTTTGAAGGCGTTGTTATCCGTACTGACAACAAAAAACAACACACTAGCCGCATAACTGTGCGCAAAATCGCTAGCGGTGTAGGTGTAGAAAAGAGTTTCTTGCTACACAGCCCACTTGTAGAAAAGGTAGAAATCGTACGCCGTTCTAAGGTTCGCCGTAACTTCCTGTCGTTCCTACGCAAGCGCAGTGGTAAGAGTGCTCGCCTAACAGCAGTAAACTTTGACCGCCTAGCTGTAAACGACGTACGCGACCCACACGCTGAGGCCGAGGAAGCTCGCCTAAAGGAAGAGGCTAAGCACGCTGCCGAAGAAAAAGCAGCCGAAAAAGCTGCCGCAGATGCAGAGCTAGCTGCTAAGCAAGCTGAAGTTGAAGCGCGTCACAAAGAAGCGTAATCAAATCACGATATATAAAAGGCGAGTCATCGTACTCGCCTTTTTGATTTGGTGTAAAGATAAAAGTATAATGAATACATGATACTTGGTATAGATGAAGTTGGGCGCGGGCCGTGGGCTGGACCCCTGGTGATGGGCGCTGTGGTACTAGGTGGCGTAGAGATAGACGGTCTAACTGACAGTAAAAAGCTAACCAAGAAAAAGCGTGACGTGCTAGACCCTATAATACGCGAGCAAGCGCTGGGCTATGGATTGGGCTGGGTGAGCGCCATGGAGCTAGATGAAATAGGTATGAGCGAGGCGCTAGTGTTAGCGTGCAAGCGAGCCGTGCAGGCTGTAGACACGCTAGGGGTAGCGTATAGCGAGATTGTGATAGATGGCACTATAAACTTTTTGCAAGATACAAGTAAGGGTAAATACGTGAAGACCATGCCAAAGGCCGATTTGCTGGTACCGAGTGTAAGCGCGGCGAGCATAATTGCCAAGGTAGCGCGTGATAATTACATGACAGAGCAAGACACGGTGTATCCGGGCTATAAATTTGGTTCGCATGCGGGCTACGGTACAGCGACGCACCGTGCAGCCATAGAGCAGCTGGGCGTCACTCCGCTGCATAGGTTAAGCTTTGCGCCGTTAGAGAAATATCGTTCCATTGCGCCGCTCCCGTCGCCACAAGCTCTCGTTAAAAATCCTACTAAGAGGATTGGCGACGATGCAGAGGAGGTAGCCGCTGATTATTTGCGTAAAAATGGCCACGAAATACTAGAACGCAACTGGAAAACAAAATACTGCGAGATAGACATAGTATCGCGGCACAGAGATATTACGTATTTTACAGAGGTGAAGTATAGGCGGCAGGCGAATCAGGGCGGCGGTATAGCAGCTATTACACCTAAGAAACTAAAGCAGATGGAATTTGCCGTAGCGGTGTACAAAAAATCTCATAGCGAGGCGAGCGGAGATTTACGCTTAGCGGTAGCGTCGCTCAGCGGTGAGCCGCCAGAGCTTGAGCAGTGGTTTGCGTTAGATTAGCTCGTCTTTTTTGGCGTTGAGGAATTGGTTCCACTGGCGCACTAGGCGAAGGATTGTTTTGAGCGGCATTTCTATGAGTATATCTAATACTATGGCTACGATATTTATTTTGCTGTAGCGGTACGATATTTGCCGGCCAACATATATAAACGGCATATACATGATGTCGCGCATGAGGGATAGTGAGCCTTGTGACGTATTGACGGCCTCAAGCTCGTGAATTTGGCGGCTCAAGCGGAAGGCTAGGAACGCAGCCGTAGACAGGAATATGAAGAATATCATGCCCTGGACGATATTGAAGTGGAAGAGGTAAAGCCTCCAGCTTAGTAGTGCGAAAACTATGATAAATACAAAGGCATATACTAAGTTGAATCCAAGAGACGAAGTGTCTTTGGGGGTTTTGACGACGATTGTTTTGGGGTCCTCAAACAGCATGGTCTCGGTTTGACGTATGATAGCTGCTGTATTGCGCTCAGATGGACGCGAGAGTGTGAGGCGTGTTAGTGCTATAAAAACAGCCGGGAAGAGTAGGTTTATGATAAAAGGTGTCCACAATATTTCGTTATATATTAAGTAGTCATATGGAACCTCCACAGAGAACCCGATGATACCTTTGGTGATGAGTAGGAAAATGATGCTCTTTATAATTCCGCTATTTAGGCGTTTGTCTAGGCGGTCGTAGCCGTCATCTATGTGGCGGTGTAGGCTTTGCTCTAGGGCCTCGGGTGACTTAAGAGATTGAGTGGTTATGGGCGCATCTTTTTGGTAGAATCCAGTATATATAAACCTTAATGCGGCGCCGTTTTTGCTCACTATGCGTGTAGCTGTGACTGTTGCCTTGCATTCTAGCAGCATATCAACGCGACGGTTAAAGCTTTCAAAATTTTCGATGTTTGACACGTCTTGCTGATAGCTATCTATGAGTGCGGCGCGTATTATGGCGTCTTCAGACTTGAGTAGCGCGCGGTGTATGGCAATATATATGACAAGCGGTGTGTCGTTGATATCTAGCCCTTCGTCGTGGCGAGTGAGTTTGCGATAGCTGATTTTTTCGTACAAATACTGCACTGCAAAGTGTGCAAACATGAGTTGGCGCACGTTGCTGCGTAGTACTTGCTCGCAGCGTACAGCTAGGACATCTAGGACCCAGTGTTGAAACTTGGCGCGTTTGTCGGAATCTGGCTCCATTTGGGCGTATTGCCAGTAGGCCTCGTAGTAGGTTTTGATATGGCGCGCGAGTTGCTTTACGTCGGTCTTGGTTGTTTCGTCGTTCTTGAGGTATTCAGCCTGTGTAAGCTCGGCGACTAATTCGCCGGCAAGCTTACTAGTAGAGACTTGAGTGTGAAACGACAACGCGCGGTTGAGATAGCGACGTATGGCGCGCTGCTGCAAGAAATCACCTTCGGAATACTCCGATGCATTGCGTAGTTGCTCGTAAGCAGTTGAAATTGTACTGCCTACCGTAGGTATGTGTATAGTGTCTTTTTCACGATTAGCAAGGGCTTCAGCCTCGTATCGGTCTATTTGATTAAGCGAGTCGAGTAGAAGCTTACCCAGTGGATTTAGTTGGGTCGATGTCATTTTGTGTAATTATACCTTAAAACTGGTAATTTGTCACGTGCTAGTCCTTACCTAGCGCTTTTAGAGCGGTCGTAACAGCGGTAGTGTCGCGCTGTATCAGCTCTACGCGGTCTTCGATTTCGGTTATGCCGACCGTGATAGCACGGGTAAGTGCTGCTTCGTCTTTGAGTGGGCCAAAGAATTCACGATATTCGCTTAGTTGCTTGGGTGTCTTGAGACCACTCGCTACATAGCGTGGGAAATCTTCGTAATTTTTGTCACCACCAAAGGTGTCAACTATCCATTGCCAGTTGTCGCGGGTCCATTGCCATGTCAGGTCGCGGCTTTCGCGTCCACGTACCAGGTATACAAACCAGCGGAATACATCTTGTGGTCGTATGGTGTCGGAATCTTTGAGGGAGTCGAGTAACTCGCTGATTTTGGCTGGTATGCGTGTAGACGTTACCCCGATGTTGATATCTTGCTTGAGCTCTGGTGAGCTGCTTTTGCGATAAATATCGATAAGCGTGTCTACTACAGATGCGTCGCCGTAGCGCACTACTGAGCTGATGATAAGTGGGCGTAGCTCTGAGTCAATTTCTTCAAGCGGAGTAGAGTCATATATCTCGCGGGCCGTAGCTAGGGCTTCGGGCACTTCTCCGTATAACGTGAGACCTATTACGGTGTTACGTAGTTTGGTGTCTTCACTGCTTTCGTCAGCTTGTTTTTGCCAGCCTAGGCGCTCGTAGTGCTTGCGGGCGATTTGGGCGGATAGGCCGCGCAAGGCTTTTTCGGCCTCTAGGTCGTCTTCTACGAATTTACGTAGGTTGCCGAGTGCTAGGGATATCATGTCCCACACTGGCTCGAGTGTTTCATCTTCGTATGCCTGCAGGTAGTCTAACAGCTTGGCGTTAGATATTACTCCGCCATTTGCTAGTAGCACACCCTCATTTAGTATCTGCATGCGGCCGTAAGTATCTAAGCTTCCATCTTTTATTTGGGCTAGTAGAGCGCTAAGTGATTTTTCGTCGTAGTTTGTTATAAAGTGTGCCGAATTGGTGTTGTTGAGTCGTAGGGGCTGATTGCCGTCGACTATGAGTGTAGTGTCACGCATGAGGCGTGGTAAGTTGGGGGAGTCGCTGCCGAGTGGTATGGGCCAAGTTTTGGTAGACTCGGTATGTGGGCCGCGGAAGAATTGTTTTTGCGAAAGTGTCGTGTTGTTGCCGTCTGATGTAATAGATACAACAGGATAGCCTGACTGTGAAATCCAGGTGTTCATGATGTCGGCAACTGGCTCACCGCTCGCGGCTCCTAGTTCGTTCCATAG